>JAEXGP010000009.1 GCA_023450775.1 Actinomycetes bacterium
CCAGGTCGGGAACGCGTAGCCCGCGTCGAACAGCAGGTCCCACCACTCGCGCAGGGTCAGGTCGGGGGACCAGTGCTGCTCGATCCATGCCGCGCACTCGCTCTCGGCCATCGTCCCCCCGGGCGATCTTCCGGCGATCCCCGCTCCAGCAGGCCCCGCTAAAAGAGGTGAGTATATTCGCGGGCATGGACCTGACGCTCGACGAAGCGGAACGCGACCTGGCGGAGCTGTGCCGTTCGTTCGCCGAGAAGGAGATCGCGGTCCGGGCTCCCGCGGCGTGGGAGCGCGCTGAGTGCCCCACCGACCTGCTCCGCGAGATGGGCGAGCTCGGCCTGCTGGGCATGCTCGTGCCCGAGGAGTGGGGCGGCATCGGCATGTCGACCGTGGGCTTCGTCGCCGCACTGGAGCAGCTGGGACGCGCCGACCAGTCGGTGGCCGCCGCGTTCCAGGCCCACGTCACGATCGGCTCCATGCCGCTCCTGCTGTTCGGCACCGACGAGCAGCGCGAGCGGTGGCTCCGACCGCTCGCCGAGGGCCGGGTGCTCGGTGCGTTCGGCCTGACCGAGCCCGACGCCGGTTCCGACGCCCGCGGCATCAGCACCCGCGCCGAGCGGCGCGACGGCGGCTGGGTGATCAACGGGCGCAAGACCTTCATCTCCAACGCCGGCACCGACATGTCGTTCGGCGTGACCGTGCTCGCCCGCACCGGCGACGCCGAGCGCGGGCCGCGCTTCGGCAGCTTCGTGGTCGAGGCCGGCACGCCGGGCTACACGACCGGCCCCAAGATGCGCGGCATCGGCTGGAAGGGGCTCGACACCCGCGAGCTGTACTTCGACGACGTGTGGGTGCCCGACGAGCACCTGGTCGGCGACCCCGACCTGGGCCTGGGCCAGTTCCTGCGGACGCTCGAGGTCGGTCGCATCTCGATCGCCGCGCTGTCGCTCAGCCTGACCCAGGCCGTGCTCGACCTGTCCCTCGCCTACGCCGCGGAGCGCCGTCAGTTCGGCCAGCCGATCAACAGCTTCCAGGCGATCCAGTTCAAGCTCGCCGACATCGCGACCGAGCTCGAGGCGGCGCGCTGGCTGACCTACCGCGCCGCCTGGCTGCGCGACGAGGGCCAGCCGTTCCTCAAGGAGGCGGCCATGGCCAAGCTCAAGGCCAGCCGGGTGGCGGCGTGGGCGGCCTCGGAGGCCGTGCAGATCCACGGCGGGCTCGGCTACATGCTCGAGTCGCCCGTCGCCCGCTTCTACTGCGACTCCAAGGTGCTGGAGATCGGCGAGGGCACCAACGAGATCCAGCACGTGGTGATCGCCCGGGCGCTCGGGTGCTGACCGCCGGGTCAGGGGGCGGCGTACCCGCCGTCCACGACCAGCGCGGCCCCGGTCGTCCAGGCCGAGCCGTCGCCGGCCAGGTAGGAGTACGCACCGGCCACGTCGCCCGCGGTCCCCAGGCCGAGCGGGTGCCGGCCGGCGATCGCGTCGAGCGCCTCGGCCGGCAGCTCGTCGTGGATCGCCGAGCGGAAGGTGCCGGGGCAGACGCAGTTCACGCGGATGTTGTCACGGGCGTACTCGACGGCGGCGACCTTGGCGAGCTCGATCACCCCGGCCTTGGTCACGCAGTACGGGCCGGCGTGGCTCCACGCGGTCATGCCCGACACCGACGCAGTGAGCACGACCGACCCCCCGCCCTGCGGTCGCATGACGCCGACCGCGGCCCGCACGGCGTTGACCGCGCCCATGACGTTGACCCGGAACGCCCGCTCCCAGTCCTCGGTGTCCAGGTGGTGGATCCGACCGTTGGGCGACAGCACGCCGGCGTTGCTGATCACCACGTCCAGACGGCCGAACCGCTCGGCCGCGCGGTCGACCACGGCGCGGACCTGGTCGATGTCGGACACGTCGGCGAGCAGCGTGTCGACCGATCCGGTGGCGTCGCGGATCCCGTCGACCGTCGCCTCCAGGGTGTCGGCGCTCAGGTCGCTCAGCACCAGATCGGTCGCGGGCTCGGCGGCCAGCCGCGCCGAGATCGCCGCGCCGAGCGCACCGCCCGCTCCCAGGATCGCCACGACGCGCCGGTGCGCGCCCTCGTCCCGCCCTTCGCTTCCCACGTGCCGGCTCCTTCCGCCGTCGTCGACCGATCAGACGAGCAGGTACCCGCCGTCCACGGCGAGCACCGTGCCGGTCACGAACCCGGCCGCGTCCGAGGCCAGGAACAGGTACGCCCCGGCCAGGTCCGCCGGCCGACCCCAACGGCCCTGGGCCGTGTGGTCGAGCACGGCTCGCGACAGCCGCTCGTTGGACGACCAGCCGGCGGCCAGCGGCGAGTCGAACCAGCCGGGGTTGACCACGTTCACCGTGATGCCGGCCGGCGCCAGGTCGAGCGCGAGGGACTTGGAGAGGCCGACCAGCCCGGCCTTGGACGCGCTGTAGGCGGCCAGGCCGCGGGCCGGACGCTCGCCCAGCACCGAGCCGGTGAAGATCAGCCGCCCGCCCTCGCCCATCACCGACGCGGCGGCCCGGGCGCCCAGGAACGACCCGGTGAGGTTGACCTCGAGCACCTGGCGCCACACCCCGGGGTCGACGTCGAGCGGACCGGCGACGACCGGCGAGATGCCCGCGTTGCAGATCCACGCGTCCACGCCGCCCCACTCGTCGGCCACGTGCGCGGCGACCGAGTCGTTGAACGCCTGGTCGCACACGTCGCCCGCGAACACCAGCGACTCGCGCGGCAACGCCGCCGCCACGTCCTTGAGGTCGGGCTCGGTCCTGGCCACCAGCGCCACCCGGGCCCCCGCGCCCGAGAACGCGTGGGCCAGCAGCTCCCCGAGCCCGCGGCTCGCCCCGGTGATCACGACCCGTCGGCCGGCCACGCCGCCGTCGGGGAAGGACGCTGGAATCTCGATGCGGTCCGTCATCGGGCCTCCTCGGCGGACTCGATCCACCCTAGATTGGACTGATCGGTACAGCAATGGACCTCACGTACGACGCCACCAGCCGCACGGTCGCCACGGCCGCGGGCGAGCTCCACTACCACGAGGCCGGCGACGGCCCGCCGCTGCTCCTGCTCCACGGGTCCGGCCCGGGAGTGAGCGCATGGGCGAACTTCCGCGACAACCTGGCCGCGTTCGCCGAGCACTTCCGCACGATCGCGCTCGACTTCCCCGGGTTCGGGACGAGCTACTCGTGCGACGGCAACCCGCTCGTGGTGGCGCCGGGCGCGGTGACCGACCTCCTCGACGCGCTCGACCTCGGCGCGGTTCCGATCCTCGGCAACTCGATGGGCGGCAACGTGGCGGCGCGGGTGGCGGCGGCCGAGCCGGAACGGGTGACGCGCCTGGTGACGATCGGCGGCCTGGGCGTGGCGCTGTTCAGCGCCAGTCCTCCCGAGGGGGTGAAGCTGCTCGTGCAGTTCGTCAAGGACCCCACCCGTGAGCGCCTGGTCGCCTGGATGGAGTCGATGGTCTTCGACCCCGGGATCCTGACCGAGGAGTTCGTGGAGCTGCGGTGGCGGACCGCCAGCGAACCGGCGGCGCTCGACGACGTGCGCCGCATGTTCAACTCCAGGTCCCTGGCCGCCATGCGGCGCGCCCCGCTCGGGGCGCCCGACCAGGTGGCCACCCTCGCCCGCATCAAGGCCCCGACGCTCGTGACGTGGGGACGCGACGACCGGGTCACGCCGCTCGACAACGTGCTGCTCCCGCTCCGGGTCATCCGCAACTGCGAGGTCCACGTGTTCCCCGACTGCGGGCACTGGGCGATGATCGAGCGAAAGGACGAGTTCGAGCGGGTCGTCCTGGAGTACCTACTGCGGTGACCGCTGCTCGCGGGTGACCTCGAGCGGACGGTCGTAGGACACGTCCTCGTGGTCACGCCGAGGAGCCACCGTGACCGGGTGGCGGGGCGCGCCGCCCTGCACGGTGCCCTCCCACTCCATGACGACGACGCGGCGCGCGATGCGCCACTCGCCGTCGCGCCGCTCCAGCCGGTCCACGTAGCGGCCGCCGTTGGCGAGCAGGCCGCCCTCGCCCTCGCGGCGCAGGACGCACAGGTAGTAGCTCTCCGCGTGCGCGAGGTCCCCGTCCAGGTCGACGCTCGTGTTGGTCACGTAGCGCTGGTACCCGGGGAACGGCCGGTGGGCTGCGGCCAGGAAGTCGACCAGCTCGTCGAGCCCGCCGATCAGCGCGCCGTGGTCCTCGACCGCGTCGGGGTGGTACGCGGAGCGCACCAGGTCCTCGTCGCCGCGGTCGACGCCGCGGGCGTAGCGGTGGATGCAGTCGACGATCGCCTGCCGGTCGAGCAGTCGCCGCAGCGCCGCCACCTCCGCGTCGTCCAGGCCGTCGGTCGCCATGCACGGACCCTATGTGCCACGGTTCCGGTGACGCCCCGATCGGCCGGTGACCACATCCCGTCGGATGAGACGTGTGGTTGACCGTCCGACCCGGCCCTAGGTAGGAGGATCTCGTGACAGAGGTCTCGCTGCAGCAGGCATCGCCGACCTTCGAGGGCGACGTCGATCCCGAGGCGGTCCCGGAGCGCTTCCGGCTCGGTCCCGCGTTCGTCCCGAAGGGTCGCTACCTGGACGTCGAGTTCCTCCAGCTCGAGCTCGAGCTGCTGTTCCCCCGCACGTGGCTGATGGCGTGCCGGCTCGAAGAGCTGCCGAGCATCGGCAACTACGTGGAGTACCGCATCGGCGAGCGGTCGGTGCTCGTGGTCCGCGAGTCCGAGGACTCGATCCGGGCGTACCACAACGCCTGCCGGCACCGCGGCACGCGCCTGGCCACCGGGCGGGGCCGGGTCGGCTCGATCATCTGCCCGTTCCACGGGTGGCGTTGGAACCTGGACGGCTCGATCCGGCTCCAGCTCGACCCCGAGGAGTTCGTCCCCCGCTCGGACGACGACCTGGGCCTGCAGCCCGTCCGCTGCGAGCAGTGGGGCGGGTTCGTCTTCATCAACATGGACCGCGACGCGCCACCGCTGCTCGAGTACCTGGACCCGGTGCCCGACGTCCTCGCGCCGTTCCAGCTGCAGAACATGCGCATCCGCTGGGCCAAGGGGACGATCGTCCCGTGCAACTGGAAGACCGTGCTCGACGGCTTCCTCGAGGGCTACCACATCCCCGGCACCCATCCGCAGCTCAACCGGCCGGACCGGGCCAACGACAACCCGGCGACGGTCAAGGAGATCGACACGCTGCGCAGCTGGTCGCCGACGTCGGTGTACGAGCGGCACTCGATGTACCAGAGCCTCGGCACCAAGCGCAGCCAGACCCGCCGGTTGGACAAGGACCCGGCGCGCCGACCGGGCGCCGGCGGCGGCGAGGACGCGCGTGAGGGCATCGCGGGTGCGGTCGAGTACATCTACGAGGAGCTCCGGGCGCTCGAGACCGAGCGCAGCGTGCGCGCCGCGCAGCTGCTCCGCGAGTCCGAGGTGCCCGAGGGCATGAACGCCGGGGCGTACCACCTGCAGCTGTACCGGCAGCTCGCGATCGACGAGGGCCTCGACTGGCCCGAGATCACGCCCGAGCAGTGGGCGGCGGCCGGCACGGCCTGGCACGTGTTCCCCAACACGATCGTCCTGCCCAACCAGGGCGCCGCGCTCGTGTACCGGGCCCGGCCGAACGGGCTCGACCCCGACAGCGCGATCTTCGAGATCTTCTGCCTGGAGCAGATCCCGGTGGCCCGCTACGACGAGAAGTGGGAGGTCGTCCCGGAGTTCCACGAGGACTTCCACCAGGGTGACCTCGGACAGATCCTGACCCAGGACCTGGAGAACACCGAGAACATCACCGTCGGCATGCACTCCCCCAGCTTCGACGGCCACCGGCTCAGCACCGAGCAGGAGATGACGATCTACAACCACCACCGCGTGGCCGACCGCTACCTGTGGGGCACGTGAGCGCGAACCCGCTCCGCTCGCTGAGCGACCTGCTCCGCGACGTCATCCAGATCGCCTACGTCACCGACGACATCGCCGCCGGCGTGGAGTGGCTGCAGCACACGTTCGGCACGAGCCGCTGCCACGTGAACCACGCGTCGTCGCTCGGTGGCACGGTCGTGGTCCATGGCGACGTGGCCGAGGAGTGGGTGATCGACGTGGCGCTCGTGAACGCCGGGCGCACCAACATCGAGCTCATCCGACCGGTCAGCGGCGCCGTCGACATGTACCGCGCCGGCATCCGTCCCGGCGCGCCGGCCACCTTCCACCACCTGGGCGTGCAGGTCGACGACCTCGACGCCGCCACTGCGCTGATCGAGGACCACGGCCGGTCGTGGGAGCAGCACGGGACCATGCAGGGCGCGATCCGCTTCGGCTACCTGGACCTCACCGCCGAGCTCGGCCACCGCATCGAGGTCATGGAGCTGCTGCCCGGCATGCGCGGGCTGCTCGACCATCTCGAGGACGAGTCGAACCGGCGCTGAGCCCGAACCCGTGCGGATGCGAGAACGCCGTTTCCGCTTCGTGGTAATGTCCTCCCCACCACAGGAGCGCCGCGCACCAGGGGGGTTCGCATGGCGACGAAGCACCACTCGCAGCACCACTCGGACGACCGGGGCGACGCCGGCGGGGGCATCGCCGGTCCGGCGCCCGGCGACGGGGCGGGAGCGATCGACTGCCCACCGCTCGACGAGGTCGGGCTGGACGGCGCCGGTGAGGGCCGCAGCCTGGTCGGGCGGATCGCCTCGATCATGGACTCGTTCGACCAGCAGGACCCGGTCCTGTCGCTCGTCGACCTCAGCCGTCGCTCGGGGCTGCCGAAGTCGACCGCGCACCGACTGGCCGAGCAGCTGCGGGCGCTCGGATGGCTCGAGCGCGACCAGCGCGGCTACCGCGTCGGCATGCGCCTGTTCGAGCTCGGCGGCCTGGCCTCCGAGCAGAGCCAGCTCCGCGACCCGGCCATCCCGCACCTGCACGCGCTCGCCGGTCGCACCGGCCTGGCCGTGCAGCTCGGGGTGCTCGACGGGCCCGAGGTCGTCTACCTGGAGCGGGTCGTGGTGGGGAACTACCGGCTCCCCACGCGGCAGGGCGGGCGGATGCCGGCGTACTGCACCGGTCTGGGCAAGGCCATGCTCGCCTATGACGACGCCGCCACGCAGCGGGTCCTCGGCGACGAGCTGCCGGCCCGCACGTCCAGCACGCTGTCGTCGGCCGAACGGCTGAGCGACGACCTGCAGCGCGTGCGCTCCACCGGCATCGCGTTCGACCGGCAGGAGGCCTACGAGGGCCTCGGGTGCGTGGCGGCACCGATCCGCAACTCAGGTCGTGCGATCGGGGCGGTGTCGGTCACCGGGCCGATCGGGCGGATCGACTGGGACGTCCTCACGACGATGGTGCAGAACACCGCGACGAGCATCTGGAACTCCCGGTTCGCTCCGAGGTCCGCGGTTCACGCCGCGAACTGAGCCCGCACGGTCCCCAGTCCGCGGAAGCTCGCCTCGTAGGCCTTCCCCGGCTCGGCCGGCGCGAGCGGGCCCAGCGATCCGGACAGGATCACCTCGCCCGCCTGCAGCGGAGCGCCGCGCGCCGCAACGGCGTTGGCCAGCCAGACGACGGCGTTCACCGGATGGCCCAGGCACGCGGCGCCGGTGCCGGAGCTGACGACCGCACCCTCGCAGGTGAGCTCCATCTCGATCGAGCGCACGTCGTCCACGTCGAGGAGCCGGCGCGGCGACCCGCCGAGCACGAACAGGCCCGACGACGCGTTGTCCGCGACCGTGTCGACGATCGAGATGTCCCAGTCGCGGATGCGGCTGTCGACCACCTCGATCGACGCCACGACGAACTCGGTGGCCCGGAGCACGTCGCTCGTGACGACGGGACGGTCGGGCAGGTCGCTCCCGAGCACGAAGGCCACCTCGGCCTCGACCCGTGGCTGCAGCAGGCGGTCGGACGGGATCGGCTCGGAGTCGCCGAAGGACATGTCCGCCAGGAGCACGCCGAAGTCGGGGGTGTCGACACCCATCTGCTGCTGGACGGCGGCAGAGGTGAGCCCGATCTTGCGCCCGACGCGCCGGATGCCCGACCGGCTCAGCTCGAGCGACCGCTGCGCCACCGCGTAGGCGTCGTCGATCGTGCCGTCGGGCAGCAGGTCCCGGATCGGTTCGCACGGCGTGCGCGACGCCGCGGCCTCCACCAGCCGACGGGCGGCCGCCTCGTGGGCCTCCCCCACCGTCACGGGACCCGGGCCCGTGGCCGGACTCATCGCTGGGGCGGCGGGCTGAAGCGATGGCCCCAGAACGCGCCGGCGGTGATCTCGTAGGTCGGCACCGGCTCCTCGACGCGGAGGCCGTTCCAGCCGTACTCGATGGCGTAGTCCTCGGGCGAGTACACGTAGAACGACACCATCCGGTCGTTCGTGTGCTTGCCGAGCGTGTGCATCATCGGCACGTCCATGCGGTGCGCGCGGTCGAGCGCCAGCCCCACGTCGTCGAGCGTGGCCACCTCGAGCATCAGGTGGAGCAGCCGGCCCGGGCCGTCCTGGGTGGTGATGCCCAACGTGTGGTGCCGCGGGTTGCACCCCATGAACACGACGCGCCCGCGCGCCATGGTGTTGCGCTCGATGAAGCCGAGGACCCGCGTGTAGAAGTCGTAGGCCTTCTCGCCGTCCTGCGCGGTGACGATCACGTGGCCCATGCCCATGTCGCCGGTGACGAAGCCCGACACGTCGGGCGTGCGCGGCGGCGAGTGCTCGAGCAGCGGGCCGTAGAACAGCTCGATCGGGTTGCCGCCCGGATCGTCGAAGCGGACCATGCCGGTGACGCGTCGCTCCTTGCACTCGTCCCGGCTCCCGGGCGTCACCTCGATCCCCTCGGCGGCCACGGCCTCGGCCAGCTCGGCGAGCTCCCGCCGGTCCATCACCTCGAAGCCGATCGCGGTGGCGCGGGCCTCGGCGCCCGGCGACACGACCAGGCGCGCCGGGAAGTCGTCGATCCGGAAGTAGGCGGACTCGGGGTCACGGCCCTCGACCGGCATCATGCCCAGGAAGTCGCCGGCGAACGTGCGCCACGCCCCCACGTCGGGAGCGGCCAGCCGCAGGTAGCCCAGTGATCGAACACCCATCCGCGCGGACCGTACCATCGGCCTCCGGGCGCCCCCGCGAGCCGTCTCGCCGAACGGAACGTGGCCCTCTCCGGGAGGGGGTCGATCGGCGACGATGGGCCCATGACGTCATCGGCCGTGATCGTGGGCTCGGGCAACATCGGCACCGACCTGATGTTCAAGCTCCTGCGGTCCGAGCACCTGGACCTCCGCGCGGTCATCGGCATCGACCCTCGCAGCGAGGGCCTGGCGCTGGCCCGCGAGCACGGCGTGGAGCCGGTGTCGGACGGCGTCGACTGGATCTTCGAGCAGTCCGAGCTGCCCGACATCGTCTTC
Source organism: Actinomycetes bacterium (assembly GCA_023450775.1). Taxonomy (GTDB): domain Bacteria; phylum Actinomycetota; class Acidimicrobiia; order Acidimicrobiales; family Microtrichaceae; genus Dermatobacter. The sequence continues at coordinate 9,372 of JAEXGP010000009.1, forward strand.
GAGGCCACGTCCGCGTACGCGCACGTGGCCAACGCCCCGCGCTACCAGGAGGCGGGCATCCGGGCGGTCGACCTCACCCCCGCCGCCGTGGGCCCGTACGTGATCCCGGTGGTGAACCTGACCGAGCACCTGGACGTTCCCAACGTGAACATGGTGACCTGCGGCGGCCAGGCCACCATTCCCATGGTCTCGGCGGTGTCGCGCGTGGTCGACGTGCCCTACGCCGAGATCGTCGCCACCGTCGCGTCCGTGTCGGCCGGCCCGGGGACCCGGGCCAACATCGACGAGTTCACCCGCACCACGTCCTCCGCGGTCGAGGTGCTCGGCGGCGCCGAACGGGGCAAGGCGATCATCATCCTGAACCCGGCCGAGCCGCCGCTGATCATGCGCGACACGATCTTCTGCCAGATCCCCGACGACGCCGACCAGGCCGCCGTCGAGGCGTCGATCGACCAGGTGGTCTCCGAGGTGCAGGAGTACGTGCCCGGCTACCGCCTGCGGCAGCGTCCTCAGTTCGACGAGGCCGTCCCGGGTCGGCCGGCCCGCGTGGCGATCTTCATCGAGGTGGAGGGTGCCGGTGACTACCTGCCGCCCTACTCGGGCAACCTCGACATCATGACCGCAGCGGCCACGAAGGTCGGCGAGGAGATCGCCCGCCACCTCTCCCGCACGGAGGTCCACTCCTGATGCGCTTCTCCGACGAGCTCGACATCCGCATGACCGACTCGGCGCTCCGGGACGGGTCCCACGCCAAGTCGCACCAGTTCACCGAGCAGATGGTGCGCGACATCGTCACCGGACTCGACCGCGCCGGCATGCCCGTGATCGAGGTGACCCACGGCGACGGCCTGGGCGGGTCGTCGTTCAACTACGGGTTCAGCCACACCGACGAGCGCGTGCTGATCGCCGCCGCGGTCGAGAGCGCGGAGCGGGCCAGGATCGCCGCGCTGATGCTCCCGGGCCTCGGCACGAAGGACGACATCACGGCGGCCGCCGACCTCGGCGTGTCGGTGATCCGCATCGCGACCCACTGCACCGAGGCCGACATCGCGGACCAGCACTTCGGGCTGGCTCGCGACGTCGGGCTCGAGACGGTCGGGTTCCTGATGATGGCCCACTCGCAGCCGCCCGAGATCCTGGCGTCCCAGGCCCGGATCATGGTCGACGCCGGGTGCCAGTGCGTCTACGTCGTCGACTCGGCCGGGGCGATGATCCTGGAGGACGTGAGCGACCGCGTCGGTGCGCTCGTGGCCGAGGTGGGCGGCGACGCGCAGGTCGGCTTCCACGGCCATGAGAACCTGGGGCTGGGCGTGGCCAACTCGATCTGCGCCATCCGGGCCGGCGCCACCCAGATCGACGGCTCGACCCGACGCTTCGGCGCCGGCGCCGGCAACACGCCGTGCGAGGCGCTGGCCGCGGTCTGCGAGAAGCTCGGCATCCGCACCGGGATCGACGTGCTCGCCATGTTCGACGTGGCCGAGGACGTCGTGCGACCGGCGATGGACGGCGAGGCCGCGCTCGACCGGCTGGCGCTGATCATGGGCTACGCCGGCGTGTACTCGTCGTTCCTGCGCCACGCCTACCGCGCCGCGGAGCGCTACGGCGTGTCCGGCGCCGACATCCTGCTGGAGTGCGGCGAGCGGCGGCTCGTCGGTGGGCAGGAGGACCAGATCATCGAGATCGCGGTCGGCCTGGCCGCCGCCCGCTGACCGGCTTCGTTCCCAGTACGACACTCGAACGGGTGCCGTACTGGGAACGAAGCCGGCGTCAGGCCGGGGTGAGGAGCGGGTCCTCGCCGGCCATGTCGAGCGCGGCGAGCCACGAGAACACCATGGCCGAGCCGATCGGACCGCCGGCGCCCGGGTACACGCGCCCCGTCGCCGGCGCCATCGTGTTGCCCGACGCGTAGAGGCCCTCGATGACCGTGTCGTCGGCGCGCAGCACGCGCGCGTGGTCGTCGGTGCGCACACCGCCCTTGGTGCCCAGGTCGGTCACCACCACCTGCACCGCGTAGTACGGCGGCGCGTCGAGCGCGCCCAGGCACTTGTTGGGCCCGTCGGTGTGCGGCGCCACGACGTGGGCGATCACCCGGTCCCATGGCGACTCGCCGCGGTGGAACCGCTCGTCGGTGCCGGAGAGGGCGAAGCCGTTGTACTCGTCGACCGTCGCCACGAGCGCATCCGCGGGCACCCCGATCAGCCCGGCCAGCTCCTCGAGCGTGTCGGCCCGCTGCAGGACGCCGGCCTCGAGCCAGCGGTCGACGTCGAACCAGTCGGGCACCTGCGGGTCGACCGGCAGCATCCGGAACCCCTGCTGGTCGACCTGGCGCTGGTCGAACACCCAGTGCGCCGGGATGTGGTCGACATCGGTGGAGTTCTGCAGCCGCATGAGCTCGTGGCCGGCCCGGTCGTAGGGCAGGCGCTCGTTCATGAACCGCTCCCCCGCCGCGTTCACCCAGACGCCGCCCCACACCATGGTGTAGAAGACCGGCCCGCCGGTCGGGGTGACGACGCCCGGCGCGAACCACGCCTCGTCGAGCAGCGCGGTGTCGGCGCCGATGTCGACCGCGGCGGCCAGCGCGTCGCCCGTGTTCTCGGGGCAGCCCATCGTCCACTCGTCGGTGAGCGGCGCCTGGTGCTTCTGGCGCAGCTCGCGGTTGCGCTCGAAGCCGCCGGCGGCCAGCAGCACGCCGCGGTCGGCCCGGTACCGCACGGGCTCGCCGCCGCGCACGGCGTCCACGCCCACCACCCGGCCGTCCTCGACCACCAGCGACTCCAGCGCCGTGCCGGTGTGCACGGTGGCGTTCCCGGTGGCCATCAGGGCGAGCAGCGATCGTGCCGTCAGCGCCTGGCCGCCGACCATGCGTTCGGTGGGCTCGGTGCCCCAGCGCTCGGTCCACAGCGGCCGCCGCACCAGCGGCTCCAGATCCCCGAGCTCGGCGCGGTCGATGTCCCGGGGGAAGATCGTGCGGCCCTGCTTGAGGAACCCCGGCCGGCCCTCGAAGTAGTCGGGCACCCCGCGCCACACGAACTCGCCGAACGCCGGATCGGCCTCGAGCTCCTCGATCATCGGCGGGCCGGCCCGCAGGAACGCGTCGCGCAGCTCCACCGGCGCGTCGTCGCCGACGATGGCGTCCAGGTACGGGCGCGCCGCGTCGGGCGAGTCCTCGATCCCGGCGCGGAGGATGGCGGGATTGCCCGGCAACCAGATGCCCGCGCCGGAGTAGGACGTGGTCCCGCCCACGTGGTCCGCCTTCTCGATCACCAGCGTCCGCAACCCACGGCTCGCGGCGGCGAACGCGCCGATGAGGCCGCCCCCGGAGCCGACGACCACGACGTCGTACCGCTCGTCGGTCATCCGTGACCTCCGTCCCCGGCCCAGGCGTCGCCCGGGTACCACGTGGTGCCGGCGCCGTCGACGTCCTGCGGCCAGCACTCGGTGTAGGTCGCGCCGTCGGGTCCCGCCGAGATCGAGTGGACGGTGCCCTCGTCGATCACGCAGAACTCGCCCCGGCCGACCCGTCGCTCGGCCACGGCGCCGCCCTCGGATCGCTCCTGCACCACGACCTCGCCGGTGAACACGATCATCAAGAGCGGCTGGTCGTGGCGGCGCTCCGGTCCGCGCCACGCCGCAGGGAGCCGGACGCCGTGGAGGCCGAACGAGGGGTCGATCCCCGTCGACCGGCGGACGGCGGCGAACGTCGCCGCCGCGTCGACCGGCGCGTCGGCCAGCGTGCCGCCGCCGGCCCAGTCCGCACCGCTCCCCTCGGGCACCACGGGAACGGGCGCCCAGCCGTCGCCGGCGAGCAGATCCAGGAAGTCGATCGGCACGCCGGAACTCTGCCGAGCGGCCCCCGACGGTGTCGAGAGCGATGTCCTGTTGGACGGGACCTCGCGACGGGCAGGGCGGGCGACGCCGACCGCGATCCGTCATCATCACGGGGATGGGCGTGTTCGTGGCCGACCTGCTGGACGACGACGACTGGGTCCCGCTCGCCCTGGACCAGCAGGACAACCCGACGTACTTCTGGCACGACGGCCGACCGCTGTCGGAGGCCCCGGTCGACTTCGCGGCCACGTTCGACGGCGCCATGTGGATGTGCGCCAAGCGCATCCGCATCCGGCAGTTCAAGCGCAATCCGCTGCGGGTCCGGCCCGACTTCGTCGTCCCTCGCCACCACCACAGCCTCGACGAGATGGTGATCGTCCTCGACGGCGAGTACCGGATCGACCACGGCGACCCGGAGGACCCCTCCACGATCACCGTCGGCCCCGGCGAGTACTTCATCAGCCGGGCGGGCACCCCCTACACGATGACGGCCGGCGCCAGGGGCGTGACGTACATCGAGACGTGGCCCGAGCCCGTCCCGAACCTGCTGACGTACTGGCACGACGAGGGCTGGGTCCACCGGGACCCCTGACCAACGACCGGCTCGGTCAGGGCCGAGGGTCGCCCGGCACGGGCGTGGTCGTGAAGCGCCACGGCACGCCGAGCGCCGAGTCGGGGTCGACGACGATCGTGTCGTCGGTCCGGACCACCACCCCCACGTCCACTGACCGGAGGTGCCGCTCCACGCGGCCGAGGTCGAGGACCTGCCACGCGATCGAGTGGTAGGCGTCGCCGGGGTAGGCCGATGCCAGCTCGTCGCGCACGGTCGACGACGGCTCGGGCACGGCGAACTCGACGATCGCGTCGCCGAGCAGCACCCACGTGCCGGTGGCCGCCAGGACGTCGTCCCGACCCCGGTGCACGACCGTCCCGCCGAACGCACCGAGCGTCAGCCGCAGCGCCCGCTCGGGGTGGACGGTGAGCACCGTGTGGTGGGCGCAGCGGACGATCCCGAGCGGGTCGTCCGCGGACGGCGGCGGCAGCTTCCAGCCGTCGGCCAGGCGGGGGTCGAGCGGGAACGGGAAGCGGGGCACCAGCTCGTAGCGCAGGCCGGCGTCGTCGGGCACGGTGAAGCACAGCGGCAGCGCCGAGCCCACCGCGTTCGGCGGCTCGTCGCCGTCGGCCACGCGGTCGAGCTGGTCGACCACGGTCACGCCGGCGCCGCGGAGGGACCGGTAGAGCGCGTGGATGTCGGCCACGTAGAAGCCCATGCCCTTCAGGTGCGGTCGTTCCACGTCGGGGTAGCGCCGCTCGCCGCCGACCACGTAGCGACGGGGGTCGATCGAGTCGAACAGCACGTCCGCGATCGGCGTGAAGATCGAGTGGTCGGGCACCGACCCCGCACGGGCCGGCTGCCCGTCGGCGCCGGGTCGGGCCAGCGCGGACAGCGGGGTGCTCGGACGTCCGAACACGCGCTCGAAGAACTCCTCGGCCCGGTCCAGGTCGGGCACGTGGTGGCTGGGGTGGTACAGCATCGCCAGCCGTCGGTCGCTCACGTGGCCTCCCGGAGCTCACGCTTGAGGACCTTGCCCGAGGGGTTGCGGGGCAGCGCCGCCAGGAACTCCACGTCCGCCGGCACCTTGAACTTGGCGAGCTGGCCCCGGCAGTGCTCGATCAGCTCCTCGGCGGTGGGATCCGAGCCCGGACGGGCGACGACGTAGGCCACCGGCACCTCGCCCCACCGCTCGTGCGGCCGGCCCACCACCGCCACCTCGAGCACGGACGGGTGCTCGTCCAGCACGCGCTCCACCTCGGACCCCGCGATGTTCTCACCGCCGGAGATGATCATGTCCTTGAGCCGGTCGACGATGGAGAGGTAGCCGTCCTCGTCGAGCACGCCGATGTCGCCCGTGTGGAACCACCCGCCGTCGAAGGCGCGTGCCGTGGCCTCGGGATCGCGCCAGTAGCCCGCGAACACCTTGGGCCCGCGCAGCACGACCTCGCCGCGCTCACCCGGTGGTACGGGACGACCGTCGGGTCCCCACACCTGCAGCTCCAGGTAGGGGCACGCGCGCCCCACGCTGCCGAGCTTGGTCCGGGTGCTCGACCGGTCCAGGAACGTGTCGCCCGAGACCGTCTCGGTCAGCCCGTAGGCGTCCGCGAGCCACGCCGACGGGAACGCCCGCTCCAGCCGGTCGATGAACGGGATCGGGAGCTTCTCGCCGCCGGCGATGATCAGCCGGACCGAGCGCAGGTCGCGGTCGGCCACGTCGGGCTCGTCCAGGACGGCGCGGAGCATGGCGGGCGCCATCCACACGCACGTGACGCGGGACCGCTCGATCTCGTCGACGACCGCCGCCGCGTCGAAGGACCGATGGACGATCGTGGTCGCCCCCACCGAGATGAGCGAGGTGGTGATCAGGTCGAGCGCGCCCACGTGGTACAGCGGGCCGCAGGCCAGGCCCACGTCGTCGGCGGTGAACCCGAGCTCGGCCACGTGGGCGGCGTTCTTCCACGCCAGGTTGGCGTGCGTGATCATCACGCCCTTGGGCCGGCCGGTGGTGCCCGAGGTGTACATGAGCCGGTGGACCTCGTCGCCCGCCGCGAACGCCCGCCGCGCCGGTGGCGCGTCGCCGAGCTCCTCGAACGTGGTCCACCCGTCGCGTGCGCCGGCCGATGCCGTGGGGATGCAGACGCGGGCCAGGTCCACCTCCGCCGCCGCGGGCTCGCCCAGGTCGAGCAGCTCGGCATCGCACACGAACGCCCGTGCCCCCGAGTGCTCGAGCAGGTAGCGGACCTCGGGCGCGGCGAGACGCCAGTTGATCGGCATGGCGGCGGCGCCGAGCGCGTTGGCGGCGAAGATCGTCGCGAGCAGCTCGACGCTGTTGTACGACAGCAGGCCCACCACGTCGCCACGGGCGACGCCGCGGGCGGCGAGACCACCGGCCAGACGCAGGCTCCAGTCGCGCAGCTCCGCGTACGTGGCGGTGCACGCCGCGCTCACTGCGAGCGGACGGTCGGGCGTCCGTGCCGCGTGGTGCTCCAGCACCGACACCCAGTTCAGGTCCGCGGCCGCCATGGCCGCGCGCTCGGGCGGTTCCGGTGACAGGTCGAGCTCCCCTCTGGCCGCCCACGCACCCCGCGCGGAATTCGTTCGACTGGTCGTTACAGACACTAGGGTCGACGGGTGGCCGGCGGCGACCCCATCCGATCCGACGACGTGCCCGCGGCCCCGGCGCGCAGCGCCAAGTGGCAGCGTCGCCGGCAGCTGATCGTCGACACGTCGGCCAAGGTGTTCGCCGAGCGCGGCTTCCACGGCACGAGCACCACCGAGCTGTGCGACGCCAACCAGCTGGGCAAGGGCGCGCTCTACTACTACATCGGCTCCAAGGAGGAGCTCCTCGCCGCCATCCACGACCGCGTGATGGACGAGGTGATGGCCGGCGCCGCACGCGTGGCCGAGGCGGGCGGCAGCCCTCGCGAGCAGCTGAAGGAGCTCGGCCGAGAGCTGCTCGACGTGATCGCCCGCTACCCCGACCACGTGTGGGTGTTCCTGCACGAGTTCCCGGCGCTCACCGGCGAGAACGCCGCCCAGTTCCGCGCCCGTCGCCACGAGTACGAGCACGCGGTCGAGTCGGTGATCGCCGCCGGCGTCGCGTCGGGCGACTTCCGTCCGGTCGACCCCCGCCTCACGTCCCGGGCGTGGCTCGGCATGTACAACTACACCTACCTCTGGCTGAAGCCGGGCGGCGCGCTCTCGGCCAGGGAGGTCGCCGACCAGTTCGCCGACGTCTTCATCCAGGGGATCGCCGAGTGAACGCCCCGGCGGCCCTCCCGGTCGCCGACGCGCTCGACCTGCACCGGCGGATGCTGCTGATCCGCGGCTTCGAGGACCGCGTCTCGGGCCTCTACCGCGACGGCGAGGTGCCGGGCTTCGTGCACCTGTCCACCGGCCAGGAGGCCTCCGCGGTCGGCGCGTGCCACCCGCTGCGACCCACCGACGTGATCACCTCGACGCACCGCGGCCACGGCCACTGCCTGGCCAAGGGGCTCGACCCCACCGGCATGTTCGCCGAGCTCATGGCCCGCGACACCGGCACCAACAGGGGTCGCGGCGGCTCGATGCACATCGCGGACCCGCAGCTCGGCATCCTCGGCGCCAACGGGATCGTGGGCGCCGGCCTGCCGATCGCCGTCGGCGCCGCGCACGCGAGCCGGCTTCGCGAGGACGGCGGCATCGCGGTGGCGTTCTTCGGCGACGGCGCGGTGGCCCAGGGCGCGTTCCACGAGGCGGTGAACCTGGCCGCGGTGTGGACGCTGCCGGTCGTGTTCTGGTGCGAGAACAACGGCTATGCCGAGTTCTCGGCCGCGGCCGACCAGCACGCGGTCCCGCTCGAGCGGCGCGCCGCCGGCTACGGACTCACGTACCTGGCCGTGGACGGCAACGACGTGGAGGCCTGCGTCCGCACCATGGAGGACGGCGCCGCACGGGTGCGAGCCGGCGGACCTCCCGTGCTGGTCGAGGCCACGACCTACCGCTGGCACGGGCACTACGAGGGCGACCCCGAGCGGTACCGCAGCGCCGAGGAGCGCGACGACTGGAAGCGGCGCGACCCGATCGCCCTCCACGCCGCCGTGCTCGTCGGACGCGGCGTCGACGAGGAGCAGCTCCACGAGCTCGCGGCCGAGGTCGGGCGCGAGCTCGACGAGGCGGTGCGCGCGGCCCGGGAGGCACCGTCGCCCGGCGTGGACCGCCTCGCCGACTTCGTGGTCCGGGAGCGTCCGCCGATCCCCGAGCCGTCCCCGATCCCTGCGGAGGCCGAGCCGTTCCGGATGATGGACGCGGTGCACGACGCGCTCGAGGCGGAGCTCGAGTCCGACGACCGTGTGTTCGTCGCCGGCATCGACGTGGGCCGGGGCGGCAACGTGTTCGGGCTCACCCGCGGGCTGCGCGACCGCTTCGGCGACCGGGTGCGGGACACGCCGATCTCCGAGACGGCGATCGTCGGTCTGGGCGTGGGTGCGGCCATGGCCGGCATGCGGCCGGTCGTCGAGATCATGTACCTGGACTTCGTCGGCGTCTGCCTGGACCAGCTCCTCAACCAGGCCGCCAAGCTGCCGTTCATGACCGGCGGCGGCGCGCTGATGGGCCTGACCGTGCGCACGCAGTTCGGCGCCGGCCGGTCCTCGGGCAGCCAGCACTCCCAGAGCCTGGAGGCGCTGCTCGCTCACATCCCCGGCCTCACGGTCGTGATGCCCAGCAACCCGGCCGACGCGTACGGCCTGCTGCGCGCCGCCATCCAGGACCCCAACCCGGTGGTGTTCATCGAGAACCGGCTGACCTACGGCATGAAGGGCCCCCGGCCGCCCGCCGATCACCTGGTCCCCATCGGGCGTTCGGCCGTGGTCCGGCAGGGCACGCAGATCACGCTCGTGTCCGTGTCGCGCATGGTGCACGAGGCGCTCGCCGCTGCGGAGGTGGTCGCCGGCGACGGCATCTCCGTCGAGGTGATCGACCTGCGGACGGTCGCCCCGCTCGACCTGGAGCCCGTGCTCGAGTCGGTGCGCCGGACGAGCCGGCTGCTCATCGCGCACGAGGCCGTTCTGCCGTTCGGGATCGGCGCGGAGATCGCCGCGACCGTGGCCCGGGAGGCGTTCTGGTCGCTCGACGCGCCCATCGAGCGCATCGGGGCCGAGCCCACGCCCGCCCCGTACGCGCCCGACCTCGAGCGGGCGTGGCTGCCCGACCGCGAGCGCATCGCCGCCGCCCTGCGTCGGCTCGCCGCGGTCTGATCCGCCCCGCGGGACGTGCTCCCGACGTCCCTCGAAAAGTTCGACCGCTCGGTCTAATCTCGGCGCACGATCGAAGGGGGGCCCATGGGCGACGCAGCCGTGGGGAACGCAACGGACGTCGACGTCGACGTCCTGGTGATCGGTGCCGGCGTCACGGGCCTGTACCAGCTGCACCGGGCGCTCGACGACGGGTTCTCCGCCCTGTTGCTCGAGGCCGGCGACGGCGTGGGCGGCACCTGGTACTGGAACCGCTACCCAGAGGCCCGATTCGACTCCGAGAGCTACACGTACGCCTACGTGTTCTCGAAGGAGATGTTCCACGAGTGGGAGTGGTCGGAGCGCTTCGCCGGCCAACCCGAGATCGAGCGCTACTTCCAACGCTTCGTGGAGAAGTTCGGCCTGGCGTCGCGGATCCGCCTGGGCACCCGCGTCACCTCCGTCGTCTGGGACGACGCGTCGGGCACCTGGATGGTCAGCGCGTCCGACGGACGGAGCTGGATCGCCCGCTTCGTCGTCGCCGCCACCGGCATGCTGTCGTACCCGTACCTGCCGGACGTGCCCGGCCGGGACGACTTCGAGGGCCAGTCCCACCACACCGGCCTGTGGCCCGCGGAGGGCGTGGACGTGACGGGCAAGCGGGTGGCCGTCATCGGCACCGGCTCGAGCGGCGTGCAGGTCATCCCGGCGATCGCGTCCGAGGCCGCCGAGCTCGTCGTCTACCAGCGCACCCCGAACTGGTGCACGCCGCTCAACAACGAGCCGATCACCGACGAGGAGCAGCAGCAGCTGCGCGACGACTTCGAACGGATCCGCGACACGCTCAACACGTCGGCCACCGGTTTCCTGTCGCCCCCTCCGGAGCGGATGTCCACCGAGCACACGGCCGAGGAGCGCCAGGCGTTCTACGAGACCATGTGGGCGAGCCCCGGCTTCGCCAAGCTCCTTGCCAACTACAAGGACCTGCTGAGCGACCCCGAGGTCAACCGCGAGTGGTGCGACTTCATCGCGGCCAAGGTCCGTTCGATCGTGCGGGACCCGTCGACCGCCGACCGGCTGATCCCGACCGACCACCGCTTCGGCGAGAAGCGACCGCCGTTCGTGACCGGCTACTACGAGGTGTTCAACGAACCGCACGTCTCGCTCGTGTCGCTGGAGGAGACGCCGATGGAGCGCATCACCGCCACCGGCATCGAGACGTCCGACGGCCACCGCGAGTTCGACGTGATCGTGTGGGCGACCGGGTTCGACTACGGCACGGGCCAACTCCGCCGCCTGGGCGTGCGGGGCGTCGACGGCGCCGCGCTCGAGGACCGCTGGAGCGACGGACCGCTCACGTTCCTGGGCGTCCAGACGAGCGGCTTCCCGAACTTCTTCTTCCCGGGCGGCCCGCACGGCGCGAGCGCCAACGTGCCCAGGTACAACACGGACCAGGCCGACTACGTGGCGGACCTGCTGGTGTGCATGCGGGACCGGGGCGACGACGTGGTCGACGTGCCCGAGGAGCTCGAGCAGGAGTTCACGGGGATGATCGACCAGCTGTCCCGGCACGTGCCCTTCACGAAGATCAGCTACTTCTTCGGCTCCAACATCCCGGGCAAGCCGGTGAAGAACCTGCTGAACCCGGGCGGCCGGCCGATGCTGTTCCGCTACATCGAGCAGCTGCGCGACAGCGGCTACGCGGCCCTCACGTTCCGCCACGCCGCGACCGCCGCCGGCGCGTCCGAGGACGGGACCCCGGCCGAGGTGACGGCCCCGTGACGCAGGAAGGGCAGTGATGTCGGAGCCGCAGCTCGAAGGACGGACCGCGCTGGTCACCGGCGGGGCCTCGGGCATGGGAAGGGCGGCGTCCGAGCTGTTCGCAGCCAACGGCGCGCACGTGGTCGTCGTGGACCGCGACGGCGCTGCCGGCGAGGCGACCGTCGAGGCGATCCGCGCGGGCGGCGGCTCCGCGGAGCACCACGTGCTCGACCTGGCCGATCAGGGCGCGATCGCGCCGTGGTGCGAGTCGCTGCCGCACGAGGTGCTCGACGTGGTCTTCAGCCACGCCGGGTTGCCGGGCCCACCGGGCTGGAAGTTCGACGCCGACAGCTGGAACGAGACCATGGTCGTGAACGTGTGGGCACCCATGGAGCTGACGCGGCAGCTGCTCCCCCGCATCCGGCGGGCACCGGCCGCGTCGCTCATCTACACCGCGTCCACCTCGGCCATCCGGGCCGTCCCGGGCCTGCTCACCTACTCGGCCAGCAAGGGTGCACTCGTCCAGTTCGTCCGGTCGCTGGCCGTGCAGCTGGCGCCCCAGGGCATCCGTGCCAACGCCATCTGCCCGGGCGCCACGGACACGCCGGCCCTGCGCCGGGACATCGAGGACGGCACGGTGACCGCGTCGGTCGAGGACATCGCCGGCCACATCCCCATGCGCCGGCTCGGCACGGTCGACGACGTGGCCTCGGTGGCGCTGTTCCTGGCCTCGGACGCGTCGGCCTACGTGACCGGTCAGGCGATCCCGGTCGACGGCGGGGCGACGGCATGACCGCCGGGACGCGGGCGCTCCGGGACGACCCCCGCATCGACCCCCGCCTGGTGGCGGCGGTCGAGCCGTTCGGGCTGGCCGACCCGCTCCCGGCCTCGACGCTCGACGCCTCGGCCCCGCTCGACGTGATCCGCTCGGTGCTCGCCAAGCTCGAGGCCGGCTCGGTGCACATGATGGCCCTGGCGACCGCAGGGCTGGAGCCGGTCGAGGGCGTGTCCCACGAGACCGTGACGATCGGCGGTCCGGCCGGCGACGTGACCCTCTACGTCCACCGTCCGGCGCACGTGGTCGGCACGGTGCCCGGCGTGCTGCACCTGCACGGTGGCGGCGGCGTGATGATGGCGGCGGCCGACGACAACTACGTGCGGTGGCGCGACGAGCTGGCGGCGCTCGGGTTGGTGGCCGTGGGGGTCGAGTTCCGCAACGGTGCCGGGCGACTCGGGCCGCACCCGTTCCCGGCCGGCCTGGACGACTGCGCCGCCGCGCTGGCCTGGGTCGACGGGCACCGCGAGTCGCTCGGCATCAGCCGTGTGGTGGTGTCGGGCGACTCCGGTGGGGCCAACCTGGCGCTCGCGACGGCGATGAGGGCCGGGCGCGAGGGCGTGGTCGACCGGATCGCGGGCGTGTACGCCCTCTGCCCGTACATCTCGGGCGCCTACGCGGCGCCACCGCCCGAGCTGCCGTCGCTGCGCGACAACGACGGGATCCTCGTGTCGGTCGCCCTCATGGGTGCCATGGCCAAGGCCTACACGCCCGACCCGGAGCACGCGCGCGACCCGCTGGCCTGGCCGTACCACGCCACTGAGGAGGACCTGGCCGGGCTGCCGCCGCACGTCATCTCGGTGAACGAGCTCGATCCGCTGCGCGACGAGGGCCTGGCGCTCTACCGGCGGCTGCTGGCCGCAGGGGTGCCGGCCCGCAGCCGCACGGTGAACGGCACGTTCCACGCCGCCGAGAACAACTACTTCGCCGTGATCCCCGACATCGCGCGCTCGACGTCGGCCGACCTCGCCGCGTTCGCCCGGTCGCTGTGAGCGCACGCCGTTCCACGGGCCGGGAGGGTCCGTTGACGAATTCGACCGATCGGTCTAATTTTCGAGCGCCCTCCCGGAGGGCCACCGGCGGGTCACAGGGGGTGTCGCCGTGAGCATGACCGAACCTCGGATCGACGTCGGCGACCGGAGCCTGGACACCCCGTACCCGGTCACCGAGGCGCAGGTCCGCAGCCTCCAGCAGGACAGCTGGGCGTCGCTGCCCGGCCTGCTCGACCCCGACACCGCGGCCCAGCTCCGCGACGCGCTCCTGGCCGCCGAGCCCCGCACCACGATCAGCGGGCCCACCAAGCCCGCAGCGGACCCCAACGCCCTGCTCAGCCACGAGGGGGTGGCGTGGCGGGACCCGTTCGTCCGCAGCGTCGCCACCTCGCGTCGCCTGTCGAGCGCGGTGGTCGCGCTGATCGAGCAGACCGACGCCCTGTTCTGCCAGGACATCAGCTTCTTCAAGCCCGAGGGCGCCAGCCCCATCCCGTACCACCAGGACTACTCGTACTGGCCGTTCGACCGGAAGGGGTGCGTGACCCTCTGGATCGCGCTCGTCGACCTCACCGACGAGATGGGGTCGCTCCGCTATCTGAAGGGCTCGCACAAGGAGGGGCCGCTCGGGCTCATCGAGCAGCGCGACATCCGCGACGCCTACCCACACCTGCGCGACAGCGAGGTGGTGGGCGGCACGGCCATGAAGGCCGGCGACGCCCGAGCGCACTGGGAGCTCACCCTGCACGGCTCGGCCCGCAACAAGGGCCCCGGGCGCCGGGAGGCCGTGGCGTTCCGCTACATCCGCAGCGACACGATCTACATCGGGCTCACGCACCCGCACTACGACCAGTTCGGGCTGGAGCCGGGTCAGCGCTTCGTGGACAACGACGCGTTCCCGCACGTCGACGCCAACGGCATCGTCGGCGGGGAGGACTGACCGAGCCGGGTCGACGGACGAGGCGACGACGACGGGGGGACGTCATGAGGACCAAGGTGCTCGTCGCGGGCGTCGTGTGCGTGCTCGCCGCGCTGACGGCGTGCGCGCCGCCGGTGCCGCCGCCGGTGGAGCCCGACCCGCCGCCGGGCGCGACGGGCCCGTCCGACGGCTGCGGGACCACCGCACGCGGACCGCAGACCGACCAGGCCGAGGCGCTGGTCGCGGACGGCCTGATCCGGCGCTTCACGATGACCCTCCCGCCGGGCCACACCCCAGGGACCACCACGCCGGTGCCGCTGGTGCTCGACCTCCACGGCCTGCTCGAGGGCTTCGCCGGGACGCACCCGTTCTCCACCCGGTTCAGCGAGAAGGCCATCGAGGAGGGGTTCGCGGTCGTGTTCCCGATCGGCCAGAGCGAGGGCGTCTTCTGGGACTACTCCGCCCGGGAGGATAACCCCGACCTCCGGTTCATCGACGCGCTGCTGGAGCACGTGGAGGCGTCGACGTGCGTGGACCGGTCGCGCATCTACGTGACCGGCCTGTCGAACGGCGCCTTCATGACCTCCATGCTCATGTGCATGCGGCCCAACACGTTCGCAGCGGCCGCACCGGTGGCCGGGATCATGGACCTCTGCCACGCGACCGAGCGATCGGTCCCGTTCGTGACCTTCCACGGCACCGCGGATCCGATCCTCCCCTACGACGCATTCGCAGCCACCCCGCAGGCGATCGCCACCAAGTACGGCTGCGACGCGTCGCCCGCCGTCACCACGCTCTCGCCGGATCCCGACCCGTCCACGTACGGCCCCATCACGCTGACGAGCTGGGACTGCGGCGGCTCGGCCGGGTTCGCCCGGTCGTACGTCATCGGCGGTGGAGGCCACTCGTGGCCCGGCAGCCTCTTCTTCCAGCTCGTGGGCTTCATCGTCGGTCCGACGGCCACGTCCCTGGACGCCACCGACGTGATCTGGGACTTCTTCGCCCACCACCACCTGTGATCGGCGGGGTGGTCCGCGACCTCAGCGGAGCTGATCGGGGAACAGCGCCTGCACGAAGCGCAGGAAGATGTCCATCGTCGGCGTCGTGAAGTTGGTCGACCGGTTGCCCACGACCACGAACGTGGCGTCGGCCTGCGGGTACCGGAACGCCGCGGAGCTGAACCCGATGATCGCTCCGTTGTGCCCGACGAAGTCGTTCAGCGTGGTGACGCCCAGGCCGTAGCCGTAGTCGATCTGCTGCCCGGTGAACCGCTGCCCCTCGAGCCGCTCCCGCTGGAGGCGCGGGCTCAACAGCCGTCCGTCCGCGAGCTCGTCGGCCCACCGGCGGAGGTCGGTCAGCCGCGACGTCATGTTGCCGGCGGTCCACGCGAGCTCGGGGTTCATGTCGCCGACGGGGAGGGAGCCGCCGTCCGGTGCGGGGCGGTAGCCCGTCGGGTGGGGGTCGGGGATGCCCCGCTGCTGCGCGGTCGGGAACCGCGTGCCCTGCAGGCCGAGCCTGGCCACGATGCCGCGGTTGACGAGCTCGTCGATGCGGCGGCCCGACGCCTGTTCCGCGATCAGTCCGAGCAGGACGTAGTTGGAGTCGCAGTAGACGACCTGCTCGCCCGGCTCGAAGTCGGCCTCGCCGTGGTCCCGGATCAGCTGCACCGTGTCCTGCGGCGTCCACGGCATGAGCGGGTCTGCGTCCCATCGGCCGATCAGGTCGTCATCGGCGGTGAAGTCCCACACGCCCGAGCGCATGGCCAACAGGTCACGGACCGTGATGCGATCGCCGTTGGGGATCCCGGGCACGAAGCGCTCCAGCACGTCGTCGAGCCGCAACCGCCCCCGATCGATCTGCTGCAGCACGGCCGTGCCGGTGAACGTCTTGGAGATGCTCGCGATCCGCACGTGGCCGTCGAGGGGGAACGGCCGGCCGGTCGAGAGGTCGGCGACGCCGTGCGTGCGTGTCCAGCTCCGGCCGCGGATCCAAGCGCCGGCCGCGACGCCCGGCATGCCCGAGGCCTGCCAGCCCTCGAGCAGCAGCTGGTCGAGTCGCTCGACCGTCGCCCGGTCGAGCACCACCCGCGGCGCGCTGCCGCCGGTCCCGCCGCCACCCGGGAACGGCGCTCGGACGCACGCGGTCGTCGCGGCGGCGACCCCGAGCGCTCCGGCGGTCAGGACGGCGCGACGGCTCACCCTCTCGGTCGACGGTCCCATGCAGTTCTCCCAGCTCCGCCGCCGCACCCCACGCACGACGGCACTTCCCTCGGAGGCCCTCGGTCGGGTCCTCACGACCCGGCCCGCCAGGTTAGGTGCCGGTGAGGCGCACGATCACCTGACGGGGACGGCGGTGTCCGATCGGACGTGGTCGTCGAAGCGCGCCTCGCGGGAGCGCAGCACGGCGCAGAGCGACTCGTTGTACGGCGTGGCGTGCCCGAGCCGGCGGCCGAGGTCGACGACCTGCCCGTTGATCACATCGACCTCGGACCGGCGGCGGGCGAGGTGGTCCAGGCGCATGGACGGGCTGGCGCCGGGAATGGTGGACGCGAACTCGGCCACGTAGGCGACCGGGTCGTCGAACGAGAACCGCACGCCGAGCTCCACACCGATGCGGTGCGCCTCGAGCATGCAGCCGATGGCCACGCCCCACAGCTCGGGATCGGACTGCAGCTCCCCGACCGTCACGTCGAACGCCGCGGTCGGTGCGCTCAGCGTGACGTTGCAGATGAACTTCTCCCAGACCATCTGCTGGATGTCGGCGAAGGCACGGACGTTGAAGCCGGCCTCGCGCCACTCGCGCTCGATCCGCTGCACCCGGTCCGTCAGACCACCGGCCATCTCGCCGATCCGGATGAGCCGCATGCCGTTGTGGTGCACGCGACCCGGGGCGGTGATCGACGACCCGAAGCCCTCGGCGATCCCGATGACCACCTGCCGTCCGTCGACGTGGCGGGCCACGCGCTCCCCCGCCCCCAACCCGTTCTGGAACGGCATCACCACGTCGTCGTCGCGGACGAGCGGGGCGACGTCCGCCATCACGGCGTCGACGTCGGCCGCCTTGGTGGCGACGACCCACACGTCGCACCGCCCGGCGTCCCCGGGACGGGTGCCGACCTGGATGCCGTCGACCACGTGGTCGCCGCTCGCGCCCGACACCTGCAGCCCGTCTGCGGCGATGGCCTCCAGGTGGTCGACCCACCGATCGATGGCCCACACCTCGTGGCCGGCCTTGGCGAGGAGCGCGGCGTACACCGCGCCCATCGAGCCGGTCCCGACGATGCCGATCTTCATTCCGGTGCTCCTCCTGGTGCGGGGATCAGGGCAGCACCGCCGCCACGGTGCCGCCGTCCACGAGCACGTCCGTGCCCGTGACGTACGAGGCCTTCGGCGAGCACAGGAACGCGATCACCTCGGCCAGCTCCTCGGGTCGAGCGGCGCGCCCCAGGCTGCTCGCCGCGGCCATCTGGTCGGTGCCGTTGCCCGACGCGATCTCGACGGCGCCCATCGGCGTGTCGACCACGCCCGGCGACACGGACACGATCCGGGCTCCCCGTGGCCCCCACTTCGGCGCGGTGCGCCGGACCAGGCGGATCACGCCCTGCTTGGCGTACACGTAGGCCATCGACGGATCGTCGGTGAGCGCGATCACCGCGTCGCGGTCGAGCGGACGGTCGAGCACGTCGAGCACCTCGGGCGGCAACGTCATCATGTGCCCCGCCATCGAGGCGACGCACACGACCACGGTGCCCTCCCCCACGAGGGGGTCGAACGCGTCGAGCACACGGGCCATGCCCACCAGGTCCACGTCCAGGATGACGTCCGCCGGCGCCATGCTCGGCGACACACCGGCCGTCACGACCAGCGCGCCCAGGTCGTCGACACGGTCGGCCAGCGCCTGGATCGACGCGGCGTCGGTCAGGTCGCAGCGCTGGTCGCCGCCGGTGAGGTCGGCGACGAGCGTGGGACCGTCGAGCAGCGGCACGACCGCCGCGCCGATGCCGGACATGCCACCGATCACGACGTCCATCCGGACATCGAAGCAGCCGCACCATCTCGACGCGGAGGTCGCCGCACCGTCCGTGCCGCCGATCGGGACGCCGCAGGCTCGGTGGAGGCGGTTTCTCATGACCGGGAGCACGGCATGGCGCGGTTCTCGGTGGTCAGAACCTCAGCGCGGGACGGCGGCCGCAGCATCCGTTGACCCGGTGGGCCGCGCCTGCCAAGCTCCGCGGGAATTGATGTCACCGTAGTGACATCAATTCGGAGACGCACGAGGGGGGCTCCTGCCGATGACCACCACCGACGCAGTGGCGGCGTACTACGACCCGTACGACGTCGCCATCAACGCGGATCCGTACCCGGCGTTCAAGGCGCTCCGGGACGAGGCGCCCGTCTACTACAACGACGTCCACGACTTCTGGGCCCTCAGCCGGTTCGAGGACATCGACCGGGCCATCCGCAACCACGAGACGTTCATCTCCGGTCGCGGCGGCATCCTTGAGCTCATCAAGGCGGGCATCGAGATGCCGCCCGGCATCCTGATCTTCGAGGACCCGCCGTCGCACACGGTCCACCGTCGCCTGCTCTCCCGCGTGTTCACCCCCAAGCGGGTCGCCGAGCTCGAGCCGAAGGTCCGCGAGTACTGCGTGCAGTGCCTGGACCCGTTCGTGGGCGAGGAGGAGTTCGACTTCATCGCCCACCTCGGCGCCCAGGTGCCGATGAAGACGATCAGCATGCTGCTCGGCATCCCCGAGAGCGACCAGGAGTTCATCCGCGACCGGGTCGACGCCAGCCTCCGCACCGAGGAGGGCAAGCCCATGGAGGTCCGGGAGGACTTCGTGAGCGGCGACATGTTCGCCGAGTACATCGACTGGCGGGCCGAGCACCCGTCGGACGACCTGATGACCGACCTGCTCCAGGCCACGTTCACCGACGACAAGGGCGAGGTCCGCTCGCTCAGCCGGGAGGAGATCCTGACCTACGTCAACGTGATCGCCGGCGCCGGCAACGAGACGACCAACCGCCTCATCGGCTGGACCGGCAAGACGCTGGGCGACCACCCCGACCAGCGCCGAGAGCTCGCCGAGGACCACTCGCTCATCCCCAACGCCATCGAGGAGCTCCTCCGCTACGAGGGTCCCGCGCCGCACGTCGGGCGCTTCGTGGTCTCCGACGTCGAGATCCGCGGGACGACGGTGCCGGCGGGGAGCGCCATCCTCCTGCTGCTCGGCTCCGGCAACCGCGACGAACGCCGGTGGCCCGACGCCGACCGCTTCGACATCCACCGCGACGTCGGCCAGATGCTCACCTTCGGCTACGGCATCCACTTCTGCCTGGGCGCCGCGCTCGCCCGCATGGAGGGCCGGGTGGCGCTCGAGGAGCTGCTCACGCGCTTCCCCGAGTGGGAGGTCGACGAGGAACGCTCGCGGCTCTCCCCCACGTCCACGGTGCGCGGTTGGGAGACCCTCCCCGTCCGTCTGGGGACCAGCTGATGGGCGAGCTCGACGGCAAGGTCGCCGTGATCACCGGCGCGGGATCCGGCATGGGCAAGGCGTCGGTCAAGGTCTTCCTGCGCGAGGGCGCCACGGTCGTCGCCGCCGACATCAGCGGCGCGGAGGTCGCGGCGGCCCAGGAGGCGCGCGACGAGTTCGGCGGCGAGGTGCTGCCCGTGCACTGCGACGTGACCCGGGAGGCCGACGTCGAGGCGCTGTTCGGCGCCGCGATGGACGCCCACGGCCGCGTCGACTCGGTGCTCAACGTGGCCGGCATCGCGGACGGCGGGATGCTCACCGACCTGTCGATGGACACCTACGACCGGATCATGGAGGTCAACCTCCGCGGCGTGATCCTGGGCATGAAGCACGGCATCAGGGCGCTGCTGCGATCGGGCGGTGGCTCGGTGACCAACTGGTCCTCGGTGGGCGGCCTGAACGGTGCGCCGGGCACGTCGGTGTACTCGGCGTCCAAGGCCGGCGTGCTGGCGGCCACCCGCTCGGGCGCAGTGGAGTTCGGCGACCAGGGCGTGCGTGTGAACGCGATCTGCCCGGGCTTCATCCTCACCGAGATCATGGGGGCCATGGGTGCGGATCTGCCGGGCATCAAGGAGAAGGCGGCGCTCAACCGGGCGGGCCTGCCCCACGAGGTCGCCGAGGTCGGGGCGTTCCTGGCGTCGGACCGGGCGTCGTTCGTGACCGGCGCGGTGATCCCGGTCGACGGCGGCTGGTCGGCGAAGCTGGCGTGACCGCGGACCCGGCCGAGGTGACCGCCCGGCGGCGCTACGACAACTCGCGCCGGAGCGAGCAGGCGGCGGCGACGCGCGACCGCATCGTCGACGCCGCGTGCGAGCTGGTACGGGAATCCGACGTCCGCGACTGGCGCGGCGTCACGGTCGCGGCCACCGCCGAGCGGGCCGGCGTGAGCGCCCGCACCGTCTACCGCCACTTCACCTCCGAGGTCGGGCTCCGCGAAGCGGTCATGGCGGCCATGGAGCAGCGGGCCGGCATCGACCTGGCCCGGCTCTCGCTCGACGGCGTGGCGGACGCCGCCGCGCGGATCTTCGACCAGGTCGGCGCAGGTCCCCGCCGGACCCCTTCGGTCGAACCGGACCCGGTGCTGACGGCCGCGGGCGCCCGGCAGCGCGACGCGTTGATCGCCGCGGTCAGCGAGGTTGCGGCGGACTGGACCGAGGAGCAGCGGATCGCCGCGGCGGCGGTGCTCGACGTCCTCTGGTCGCCGGCGGCGTACGAGCGCCTGCTCGGGAACTGGCAGCTCGACCCCGCCGCTGCGGAGCGGGCGCTCACGTGGGCGGTGCGGGTCGTCGAGTCGGCGGTGCGCTCGGGCACGGCGCCCGTTGACAATACTACGACTTCGTAGTAATCAGGTCCGGGGGAACACGGTCCAGGGCGAACACGACCCAGGGGGGACGACGTGGCCGACACCAGCACGCTCGCGTATCCGGCGGGGGGCCTCGGCGCTCCCAAGGACCGCAGCCCGGGGGCTCCGGTCGACCTCGGCCTGCCCGCCGGGTTCGAGGTCTTCTCCGCCGACGACCACATCAGCCTCGCCGACGACATCTGGTACGAGCACTTCCCGCAGCACCTCCGCGACCAGGCACCGAGGGTCATGCAGGTGGACGGCGGGTGGGTGCTCGGCTCGAACGGCACCACGTTCCTGCCGCCCGCGTTCATCGAGGTCCTCAACCAGTACGACCCCGTGCCGGGGTCGCACACGGGCGACATCGACGCCCGACTCGCCGCGCTCGACGCCGAGGGCGTGACCTCGGAGCTCGCGTTCCCGAACGCGATCCTCGCCCTGCTCATGTGGCCCGACAAGGAGATCCGCGAGCTCTGCTTCCGGATCTACAACGAGTACCTCGCCGGCGTGCAGGAGCGCTCCGGCGGGCGCATCTGGGGCGTCGGCCTCGTC
The DNA here is from genome assembly GCA_023450775.1 of Actinomycetes bacterium. Classification (GTDB taxonomy): domain Bacteria; phylum Actinomycetota; class Acidimicrobiia; order Acidimicrobiales; family Microtrichaceae; genus Dermatobacter. The sequence goes on from JAEXGP010000009.1 coordinate 30,900, forward strand.
AACTGGTGGGACGCCGACGGCACGGCCCGCACACTCGACGAGCTCAAGGCCCTGGGCATCCGCACGTTCCTCATGCCGCTCAATCCGGGCAAGGACGACGACCGGAAGCCGCTCGACTACGCCAGCGACGACATGGACGGCGTGTGGTCCGCCATCGAGGACTCGGGAGTTCCCGTGTCGCACCACATCGGCGAGACCACCCCCGGCATCCCCAGCCAGCACAACACGCTGGGCGTGGGGATGCTGCAGTCGGTCGCACCGTTCCGCGAGGTCTTCGCCAAGTACATCCTCGGCGGCATCCTCGACCGCCACCCCGCGCTGCGGGTGGGGTGGTTCGAGGGCGGCATCAACTGGGTGCCCTCGGCGCTGCAGGACGCCGAGCACATCGCCGCCTCGTTCGCCCACCTGCACGACCACGAGCTGCAGCGCCCGGTCCACGAGTACTGGGAGCGGCACATGGCCGCCTCGTTCATGGTCGACCCGCTCGGGCTCGAGCAGATCGACCGCATCGGCGTGACCCGGGCCATGTGGTCGTCGGACTTCCCTCACAACGAGAGCACCTACGGCTACACGCCCGAGGCGCTCGCGTCGGTGGTCGCCCAGGTCGGCCCCGAGGCCGCGCAGTCGATCCTGGGCGACAACGTGCGCTCGTTCCTCGGCCTCGCGCCGGAAGCACGCTGATGCCCGGCGGCCTGATGGAGCGCGCCACGCCGCAGCTCCCCTCCTCCCCCGACCTCGAGCGCATGCGGTCAGACCGCACCGCCAAGGTGCGGGCGAACATGGCGACGGCCGGGCTCGACGCGCTGGTCCTGCTGGGCAACACGAACGTCGTGTACGCCACCGGTGCCACCTGGCCGCTCGGCGATCCCGGGCGGGCCAACTTCGAGCAGCCGGTCGCCGTGGTCCTGGCCGACGACCAGTGGCCGCACCTCTTCACGCCGCTCCCCGACGACACGGGCCTGCCGGCCGACCACGTCCACGGACCCGTGTACCTGGATCTGGACGAGGGCGTGGCGCAGTTCGAGCGCCGGCTCGCCGAGCTGGTCCCCGCCGGGGCGAGCATCGGGGTGGACGAGTGGACGTTCGCCATGGCCCGCGGCAGCTCGCTGCTCTTCGCCGGCGGCGCGCCCCGCGACGGCGGGAAGGCGATCACCAAGGCCAAGGCCACCAAGACGCCCGACGAGCTGGCGGGGCTGCGGGAGGCGCTGCGGATCACCGAGCAGGCGATCGCCGCGGTCCAGGCCGACCTCGCCCCCGGGATGCGCCAGGTCGAGATGACCGCCACGTTCCTGCGCACCGCCTTCGACGCGGGCGCCGACGCCAACACGCTCGACCCGATCTGGCAGGTCATGCCGCTGACGATGGGCGACGGACCGTGGACCACCCACGGCGACCTGGCCTGCCCGTTGCTCACGACCGAACGGGAGCTCCAGCGCGGCGACGTGCTCTGGGTCGACACGAGCATCACGTACCAGGGCTTCCACTCCGACTTCGGCCGCACCTGGATCGTCGGCGACGAACCCAGCGCCCGCCAGCGCGCCCAGTTCGACCTCTGGCGGGACGTCGTGGGCGCCGTCCTGGACGTCACCCGGGCCGGCGCGGCGCAGTCCGAGCTCACCCGGGCGGCCCGTGCAGTGGTCGGCGACGGCCGCACGCCGTGGATGCCGCACTTCTACCTGGGCCACGGCCTGGGCATCGACGCCGCCGAGATGCCCTACGTGGGCAGCGACCTGGGCGAGCAGTTCGACGCGTCGCACACGCTCGAGGCCGGCATGGTGCTGGTGCTCGAACCGCTCGTGTGGGACGAGGGCGCCGCCGGCTACCGCGCCGAGGAGGTCGTGGTCATCACCGACGACGGCTGGGAACCGATGACCGACTACCCGTACGACCCGTTCTGATGGCCGGCACGCCGACCACCGAGGTCCTCCCCGACGACGCCGCGCTCCGCAAGGAGCGGCGGGACCGCGCGCTCGCCGAGATGGAGGCCGACGACCTGGACGTGCTGATCCTCGGCCGTGAGGGCAACGCCCGCTACGTCGCCGGTGCGCCCCGGCTCTGGACCGCGGGGTCGCGCCCGTTCACGCCGGGCTGCGTGCTGGTCCGTGCCACCGGCGACATCCACCTGCTGTCCACCTGGGACGAGGGCATCCCCGACGACATCCCGCACGAGCACCTGTACGGCATCACGTTCAACCCCATGAACATGGTCGGCGTGCTGCAGGGCGTGGCGGGCGCCGCCACCGCGCGGCGCGTGGGCACCGACTCCCTCACGCCGATGTTCGCCCAGCTGCTGCCGGCCGCCTTCCCGGCGGCCGTGATCGTCGACGGCGACTCGGCCATGCGCCGGGCCCGGCGCACCAAGACGCCGGCGGAGGTGGACGAGATCCGGGCCTCGGTCGCGGTGGCCGAGCGCTGCCTGGCCGCGGCCGAGGCAGAGCTGCAGGTCGGCACCACCGAACGCCACCTCGCCGCGGCCTTCATGGAGGAGATGGCGCTCGCCGGCGTCACCACCCCGTCCAACCAGGACGTCGCGTGGATCACCTCGCCCGAGCACCCCTGGCGGCGCGGCGACCGGGACGCCCGGGTGGCCGACGGCGACCTGGTCGCGCT
>JAEXGP010000052.1 GCA_023450775.1 Actinomycetes bacterium
GCCCGCTGCCGGGCGTGGCCCGCCCGCACGTCGTGACGCCGCGGAGCTTCAACGACGTGCAGGAGGTGGCGGACAACTTCAAGCGGAACCAGCCCGTCATCCTCAACCTGCAGGGCGTCGACCGCGACCTGTCCCGCCGTCTCATCGACTTCGGCAGCGGGCTCTGCTACGGACTCGAGGGCAACATGGAGCGGGTCACCGACCAGGTGTTCCTGCTCACGCCGCACGGCGCCGAGGTCTCCGACGACGATCGCCGTCGGATCCGCGAGGGCGGCCTGACCGCCGACGAGCGCTGAACCCGCCGGCCCGCCTTCGATGATCGTCGTCTACTGGGCCCTCACGGCCCTCATGGTCGTCCTCGTGCTGCGTGCGGTGCTGAGCTGGTTCCCGCCCGGGGGCCCGTTGCTCGCACAGGTGAACAGCGTCTGCTTCTCGGCCACCGAGTGGCTGCTCGCACCGGTGCGCCGCGTGGTGCCCCCGCTGCGGCTCGGCGGCGCCATGCTCGACATGTCGTTCCTGGTCGTGTTCCTGGTGATCGTCATCCTGCGCTCCTTCGTCGCCTCGACGATCTGAGCAGCGCGCGCTGACAGCCCGCGCCAGGCGGCGCGGGCCGATTCCCGAACGAGGTTCGGGCCTCGCCGGCCCCGCGGTCGGTGGGTCAGCGACGGACCACCCGTTCGATCACGGAACGTGAGATGACGGTTCGGTGACGAGCGTTCGGCGCGGACTAGCATCGCCGCCATGGATCTCACGCCGGAACTGTTCGAGAAGACCGAGTTCACCGAGCGGCGCAAGGGCTACGACATCGAGCAGGTCGAGACCTTCATGGAGGACGCCGGCACGGCGCTCGCCCAACTGCTGGTGCGCGTGCGCCACACCGAGGAGCGCGCCGCGGTCGCCGAGAGCCGGTTGAGCGAGGCCGAGGCCCGTGCCGCCGCGGCCGAGGAGAAGGCCGGTGAGGTCCAGGCCCGAGCCCAGGCCGCCGTCGCCGAGGCGCAGGCCAGCGCCCGCACCGCCAGTGCCCTCAGCGAGGAGGCCGAGGTCGAGCAGGCCGCACGCACGCTGCTGATGGCCCGTCGCACCGCGGAGCAGATGGAGGCCGACGCCCGCGGCCAGGCCCAGAACCTGCTCGTCGAGGCCAAGACCCGCGCCGACCGCCAGCTCGCCGAGGCGCAGGCCGAGGCCGAGGAGCTGATCCGCCGGGCCCGCACGCAGGCCGACAGCGAGTTCGCCGACCGCCGCGAGCGCGCCATGGAGGAGGTGCAGGTCCTCGAGAGCCGCCGCTCGCAGCTCGCGGACGTGATCACGCAGCTCGAGGCCCGCCTGGCCGGCTACCGCGAGGACCTCACGCGCACCGCCGAGGAGCTGACCCTGCTCGCGTCGGACCCCGACCGACTGGGCGCCCGGCCGACCATGTCGATCCCGCCCGACGAGGTCATCGTCCAGCGTCCCGAGTCCGTCGCCTCCCCCGAGCCGGCGGAGGAGCCCGAGCCCGCCCGCACCGACTCGGTCGTCGAGGTGAGCTCGGTCGAGCCGTCCGCCGAGGCGGAGGCGATCGTCGTCGACGAGCCCGCGGTCGAGCCGCCGTCGTCGTCGTCCGGCGGCGCGCCGCAGGCGTCGGCCCAGGAGCGCGTCGTCGACTTCGACAAGGGCGCCGGCGACGGTCCGCCCACCGAGGCCGTCGACGCCGCCGACAGCGAGTGGGGCCCGGGCAGCTGGTCGCGCATCGAGTCGGCCGGTCCCGTGGCGGAGGAGACGATCTCCCTGGCCGACGAGCCGTCGCGCCAGACCGCGCCGCACATCATCGCCGAGCCGGTCACCGGTTCCGGGCGTGACCGCTACCTCCAGGACCTCGATGACGCGGTGAACGTGGCCGACGAGGACGACGATGCGATGACGGCGTTCTTCGAGGGCTCGGGCGAGACGCGCAACCGCCGCTTCGGCTGGCGGCGCTGAGCCGCTCCCGCCATCGGCTCCGCGCGTCCCGGAGGCCCCGTCCCGGGGTCGGTCGGCCGGTCGCGCCCCTGTCCTGCTGCGGGGTGGGGCCGCGGCTAAGGTGCCCCGACCATTTGGACGACCAGCCCATCACACGACCCGTCAGGGAAGGAGGCCGTTGATGGCGACCAAGCGCGCCGGATCGACCACCGCCAAGGCCACCGCCGCCAAGGCGACGGCGAAGAAGGCCCCCGCCAAGAAGGCCGCGCCCGCCAAGAAGGCCACCGCGAAGAAGGCGTCGGCCCCGGCCAAGAAGGCCGCGCCCGCCAAGGCGCCGGCGACCAAGAAGGCGGCGGCCCCGGCCAAGAAGGCTGCGCCGGCCAAGGCCGCGCCCGCCAACGCCGCGCCCGCCAAGGCGACGGCCACCAAGAAGGCCGCGCCGGCCAAGAAGACGCCGGCCAAGAACCCGTTCGACAAGGCGTTCCTCGACTCGCAGAAGGCGCTGCTCCTCGAGGAGCGCGCGACGCTGCACGAGCAGGCCGAGGCGCTGAAGGCCGAGGCGGACGCGCTGGCGTTCGACCGTGAGCCCGGGGACGTCCAGTTCGACGACGAGTCGGGGGAGGGCGACACGCTCGCCGTCGAGCGCGACTTCGACCTGGCCCGCGCCGCGCAGGCCCGCCAGACGATCGACGAGATCGACGCGGCCATCGAGCGGATCAGCAAGGGCACCTACGGGATCTGCGAGTACTCCGGGGAGCCGATCCCCAAGGAGCGGCTCAAGGCCATCCCGTGGGCCAGGGAGCGGGTCGAGTACAAGACCCGCAGCTTCCGCTGAGCGGAACCGCCATGACCGCCGCACGCAGGTGGACGATCGTCGGCCTCGCCGCGGCGCTCGTGCTGGCGGTCGACCAGCTCACCAAGTGGTGGGCGGTCGACCGGCTCAAGGGTGAGCTGCCGATCCACGTCATCTGGACGCTGCAGTTCAACTACGCGGAGAACACCGGCATGGCGTTCTCCAAGGGCACCGGCGCGGGTCGGTGGATCTCGCTCGTGGTGCTCGTCATCGTGGTCGGCCTGGTGCTCATCGCCCGCAAGGTGAGCTCCAAGGTGGGTCTGGTGTTGATCGGCATCGTGATCGGCGGTGCGTTCGGTAACCTCGTGGACCGCATCTTCCGCGCCCAGGCGGGGTTCCTGACCGGCGGCGTCGTCGACTGGATCGACGTGCAGTGGTGGCCGATCTTCAACGTGGCCGACGCCGCGGTGGTGGTCGGCGGCATCCTCGTGGCGATCTTCCTGCTGCGCGAGCCCGTCGAGGACGAACCCGCGCCCGACGCCGTCGGCGCCGCAGCAGGCGCCGCGGTCGAGGACCCGGACGGGGCGACGCCGACCTCGCCGGAGCCTGCGCCCTCTCCGGAGCCTGCGCCGGGCTCCGACGACACCCCGTCGGCCGGCGGCGCCTGATGGCCGACGGTCCCGCCTTCCTCGACGAGACCGTCCCCGATCTCCTCGACGGCGAGCGCGTCGACCGGGCCCTGTCCACGCTCGTGCCGTGCTCCCGTTCCGAGGCGGCGGACGCGATCGCAGCCGGCCACGTCACGATCGGCGACCGCGTGGTGACCAAGGCGTCGCACCGCGTCGCGGTCGGCGACCACCTGGTGCTGAGCGAGGATCCGGTGCGTCACGAGCAGCCGGTCGTCGCGGACGAGGCGGTCGAGCTCACGGTGCTGCACGTGGACGACGACATCATCGTCGTGGACAAGCCGGCCGGGCTGGTGGTCCACCCCGGGCCCGGCCACAAGGGCTCCACCCTCGTGCACGGGCTGCTCGCCCGGTTCCCCGACCTGGATCCCTCCACGGGCAACGTGGTCGGCGAGCCCGACCGGCCCGGCCTGGTGCATCGCCTGGACCGGGGCACGTCGGGACTGCTCGTGGTCGCCCGCACGCCCGAGGCGCACGAGTCCCTGGTGGACCAGCTCTCCACCCACGCGGTCGAGCGCACCTACACGGCCCTCGTGCGCGGCCACCCCGAGCACCGCCACGGCGTGATCGACGCGCCGATCGGGCGCTCGCGACGCGACCCGCTGCGCATGACCGTGGCCGCCGACGGGCGCCCGGCCCGCACGCACTACCGCCTGGAGCACCAGTTCCACACCGAGGTCGGGCCGAAGGACGGCAAGGAGCGACCCGCCGAGGTGGCGCTCGTGACCTGCAACCTGGAGACGGGTCGCACGCACCAGATCCGCGTGCACCTGGCGTCGATCGGCCACCCCGTCGTGGGCGACCCGCTCTACGGCGGACCCGAGCGCCGGCCGCACGTCGGCCGCCCGTTCATGCACGCCCGGCAGCTCACGTTCGTGCACCCCGGGACCGGTGACGAGGTCACGTTCAGCTCGCCGATGCCCGTCGATCTCGTTGCCGTGCTCGACACGCTGCGACCGGGTCTCGACGAGGCCGAGCGCTCCCACGTCGGCGTTTGACCGAACGGACGTACAGACAGGACTATGGGCCGATGCGTGCGCTGGTCATCCACGAGAGCCTCACCGGCAACACCCGGGCCGCCGCCCGGTTGATCGTCGCAGAGCTGGAGCGAGAGGGCTGGGAGGCCAGCGAGTGCTCCAGCCGGCAGGTCGACCTGAGCGCCCTGCAGCAGGCCGACGTGGTCGTCGTCGGCACCTGGGTCGACGGGCTGGTCCTCTTCGGGCAGCGGCCCGGTGGTGCGGGCAAGCTCGCCAAGCTCCCGCTGCTCGGCGGCAAGCCGACCTACGTCTACGTGACCTACGCGATCGATCCGGGGCGCACCCTCGACAAGCTGACGGCCGAGATCACCGAGCGCCGCGGCGACGTGCAGGGCGGCATGGTCATCAAGCGCGGCCGGCTCGAGGAGGGCAGCGTCGAGTTCGCCCGCCGCGTGATCGACGCCTCGTCCGACCTCGTCGGCAGCTGACGACCGGCGCGGTCCCCTCCCGCTGCGCGAGGTGCGGTTCTGTTGCGCGATGTGCGGCCTCTGGGCCGTCGATCGCGCAACGAAACGTCAGACGGGCTCGATCGCCTCGCCGGGCCAGGCCCGTTCGCCGTTCGCGACCGCGCCCAGATGGGCCAGCGTGTAGCCCTCGAGCAGCTCCTTCATGCGGCCGCCCACGTCGTGCCACACCGCCAGGAGCACGCACTGCCCCTCGTGGTCGCAGGCGCCGTCGGTGTGGGGCTGGCCGAAGTCGCCGGCCTGGATGGGGCCGTCGACCGCCGACACGATCTGCGCCAGGTCGATGTCCTCGGGGTCGCGCGCCAGCACGTAGCCGCCGCCGACGCCCCGCTTGGAGCGCACGAGGCCCGCGCCCTTGAGGGCGAGGAGGATCTGCTCCAGGTACGGCTGGGGGAGGCCCGTCCGTTCGGCGATGTCGCGGACCGAGGTGGGGCCGTCCTCGCGGTGCAGCGAGAGCGACAGGAGGGCGCGACAGGCGTAGTCGCCGCGTGTGGAGACCTTCACGCGGTTCATGGTACGCATGTGTCCGACTCAGCCGGATGACGGCGTCGCCGCGGTGACGTTCTTTGACGACGGAGTTCGCTGGTGGGCCGCTAGCGTTCATGACGGTTGCCGACAAGGAGCCAGCGGTGGTGGACGATCCGGTGCTGCCCGACTACGAGGGCGCGTGCACCTGCAACGTGATGAGCCCTCTGGTCGAGGACCCCGATCGGGTCCCCGGGTGGTTCCCCGACGGCGTGGCCGGCGCCGACCAGGTCGTCCTGTGGGTGCTCGACGGCCTCGGCTGGGAGCAGATGCAGGAGCGACTGCCCACGCTGCGCGGGTTCCCGCTCATGAATGGGGTGCCGATCACCACGATCGCACCGACCACCACGGCGACGGCGCTGACCTCGATCAGCACGGGCCTGCCCCCCGGCGAGCACGGCGTCATCGGCTACCGCATGGCCGTCGAGGGCGACGACAACCTGAACGTGCTGCGCTGGACCACGTCCAAGGGCGACGCCCGGGAGTCGATCCCGCCCGAGACCGTGCAGCACGACGTGGCGTTCGAGGGCCAGCGCCCTCCGGTCGTCGTGCGGGCGGAGTTCCGCGACACCGGCTTCACCCGGGCGCACCTGGGCGGCTGCCGTCACGTCCCGTACCGCATGCCGTCCACGCTGGTCGCCGAGATCCTCCACCAGGTCCGCGCCGGCGAGCCGTTCGTGTACGCCTACTACGACGGCATCGACAAGGTCGCCCACGAGTACGGCCTGGGCACCGTGTACGACGCCGAGCTGATCTTCGTCGACCGCATGGTGGAGTACCTGCTGCAGGAGCTGCCCGCCGGCGTGGCGCTCGTGATCACGTCCGACCACGGCCAGGTGGACGTGGGGGAGCGGGTCTTCCCGCCGCACCCCGAGGTGCTCAGCCATGTGCGTCACCAGTCCGGCGAGGCGCGGTTCCGCTGGCTGCACGCCATCCCCGGTGCCGAGGCGGACCTGCTCGCCGCGGCCCAGCGCCACCACGGGCACCAGGCCTGGGTCGTCACCCGCGAGCAGGTCGTGGACGAGTGCTGGTTCGGCCCCAAGGTGCTGCCCGCCCCGCTGTCGCGCCTGGGCGACGTGGCGCTCGTCGCGCGGGAGCCGATCGCCTTCGAGGACCCCATGGACACGGGACCGTTCCACCTGATCGGCCGCCACGGCTCCATGACGCCCGCCGAGGTGTACGTCCCGCTGCTCGTCGCCCGCAACGGCTGAGCGCACTCCGCTCGAGCCGGCGGGCCGTCGTTGCCTCCCGGCCGGCGGGCCGTCGTTGCCTCCCGGCCGGCGGGCCTGGGCCGGGCGAGACGGGGGAGTGGGCCCGACCCGGCGGGGTAGGGTCCGGCCCATGTCCGACGATCCCACCACGCCAGCAGAGGTGCTCGCCCCCGACTCGGTCGAACCGCCCACCGGCGCGCACGGTGCGGCGCCCTCGACGGCCCCCACGACCGACGGCGCACACGCGGACGGCGCGACGGAGGACGAGGTCCCCGACATCAACTCGCCGGCGAAGATCATCCGGATCGGCGCCATGGTGAAGCAGCTGCTCGAGGAGGTCCGGGGCACGTCGCTCGACGAGGCGTCGCGCGGTCAGCTGCGCGACATCTACGAGCGATCCCTCGACCAGCTGAAGTCCGCGCTGTCGCCGGAGCTCGCGGACGAGCTCGAGGAGCTGAGCTTCGACTTCGCCGAGGGCTCGGTGCCGTCCGAGACCGAGCTCCGCATGGCCCAGTCGCAGCTCGTGGGCTGGCTCGAGGGGCTTTTCCACGGCATCCAGGCCGCCCTGGTGGCGCAGCAGATGTCGGCCCGCCAGCAGCTCGAGGGCATGCGGGGCCAGCTCATGCAGGGCCCGGGCGGACCCCAGCCGGCGCCCACGCCCGGCGGCCCCGGCTACATCTGACGGGGGACGCACGTCGTCCGAAATTGCGTGAGTCGCCGTCGCTGAGCGACGCCAACTCACGCCGAATCAGGGGCCCGGGCAGCCGGACGCGAGTTCCTTGACACACCCTTGCCTACAGCGGTGTGATTTAGGTCCCGTGCCTGACTCGTTCGTCCACCTGCACCAGCACACCGAGTACTCGATGCTGGACGGCGCGGCCCGGATCGGCGACGTCGTCGCCTCGGCCGTGGCGGACGGGCAGCCCGCGATGGGCATCACCGACCACGGCAACATGTACGGGATCCTGGACTTCTACAAGGAGTGCAGGAAGCAGGGCGTCACCCCGATCATCGGGACCGAGGCCTACATGGCCCACGACTCCCGGTTCGAGCGTCCGCCCCGACGGGGCCGCGTGGACGACTCCGGCGGTGAGGTCGAGGGCGGCAAGAAGCTCTACTACCACCTGACGCTGCTGGCGGAGAACGAGACCGGCTACCGGAACCTCATCCAGCTGGCCAGCCGGGCCTACATGGAGGGCTACTACTACAAGCCCCGCGTCGACTGGGACACGCTGTCGGAGCACCACGAGGGCGTGATCGCCACCACCGGCTGCCTGGGTGGCCACGTGCTGCAGTCGCTCATGAACGAGGGCTTCGACGCGGCGCTCGAGAAGGCGGCGCGCCTCCAGGACATCTTCGGGCGCGACAACCTCTTCGTGGAGATCCAGGACCACGGCATCCCCGAGCAGCACCGCACCAACCCGCAGCTGCTCGAGATCGCCAAGAAGATCCAGGCGCCGCTCCTCGCCACCAACGACAGCCACTACGTGCACCGGGGCGACGCCGTCGCCCACGACGCCCTCCTGTGCGTCCAGACCGGGTCGCTGATGAGCGATCCCGATCGCTTCAAGTTCCACGGCGACGAGCACTACCTGAAGACCGCGCAGGAGATGCGCCACCTCTTCGCCGAGGTGCCCGAGAGCTGCGACAACACGCTCTGGATCGCCGAGCGGGCCAACGTGGAGATCGAGTTCGGCAAGCCGCAGCTGCCCAACTTCCCGCTGCCCGAGGGCTTCACCGACGACGCCGACTACCTGGAGCACCTCACGTTCGCCGGCGCCCGGGAGCGCTGGGGCGACCAGCTGCCGGACGAGGTCGTCGAGCGCCTGGCCTACGAGCTCAAGGTCATCGGCGACATGGGCTTCAGCTCGTACTTCCTGATCGTCTGGGACCTGATCAAGCACGCGCGGGACACCGGCATCCGCGTCGGCCCGGGTCGTGGCTCCGCCGCGGGCTGCGCGGTCGCCTACACGCTGCGGATCACCGACCTCGATCCCATCAAGTACGACCTGCTGTTCGAGCGCTTCCTCAACCCGAGCCGCGTGTCCATGCCCGACATCGACATGGACTTCGACTCCCGCTACCGGGACGAGATGATCCGCTACGCGGCCGAGCGCTACGGCCGTGACCACGTCGCGCAGATCGTCACGTTCTCCACCATCAAGGCCCGGGCCGCGGTGCGCGACGCCGCCCGCGTGCTCGGCAAGCCGTACATCGTCGGCGACAAGGTGGCCAAGGCCATGCCACCGCTGATCATGGGCCGCGACACGCCGCTCTACGCCTGCCTGGAGGAGCACCCCAAGTTCGTCGACGGCTACAAGATGGCCGCCGAGCTGCGGGAGATGTACGCCACCGACCCCGAGACCAAGGAGGTCGTGGACGTCGCGAAGGGCCTCGAGGGCCTGCGGCGCGGCGACGGCATCCACGCCGCCGCGGTGGTGATCACCAAGGAGCCGCTCACCGAGTACCTCCCCATCCAGCGCAAGCCCGAGGCCGGCGTCGACATCGAGGACGCCCCCGTCGTCACGCAGTACGAGATGCACGGGGTCGAGGAGCTCGGCCTGCTCAAGATGGACTTCCTGGGTCTGCGGAACCTGGACGTCATCTCCGACACGCTCGAGCTCATCCGCCGCACCCGCGGGATCGAGGTCGACATCGACAACGTCGACCTGTCCGACCCACCCACCTACGAGCTGCTCCGCCGGGCCGACACCATCGGCGTGTTCCAGCTGGAGGGCGGCCCCATGCGGGCGCTCATCCGCTCGCTCGCGCCCACGGAGTTCGAGGACGTCGCCGCCCTCGTGGCCCTGTACCGCCCGGGCCCCATGGCGGCCAACATGCACACCGACTACGCGGACCGCAAGAACGGCCGCCAGGAGATCGCCTACCTCCATCCCGACGCCGAGGAGATCCTCGGTGACACCTACGGGCTCTGCATCTACCAAGAGGGGATCATGCGGATCGCTCAGCGGTTCGCCGGCTACTCCCTCGCCGACGCCGACAACCTCCGGAAGGCCTGCGGTAAGAAGGTTCGGGAGCTCATCGCCAAGGAGCGGACCAAGTTCGTGGAGGGCTGCGAGGCCACCGGCTACGGCGCGGAGCTCGGGACCGCCTGGTTCGACATCATCGAGCCGTTCGCCGACTACGCCTTCAACAAGAGCCACTCGTACGGCTACGGGTTCGTGGCGTACCAGACCGCCTACCTCAAGGCGAACTACCCGGCGGAGTACCTCTCGGCGCTGCTGACCAGCGTCAAGAGCAGCCTGGAGAAGGCGGCGATCTACCTGGCCGAGTGCCGGGCGATCGGCATCGAGGTCACGGTCCCCGACGTCAACCGCTCGCTGTCGGACTTCGCCCCGGTGGTCCCCGGACCCAACGGCGACGGCGCCACCTCCGACACCGGTTCGAGCCAGATCCTCTTCGGGCTCTCGGCGGTGCGGAACGTGGGCGAGGGCCTGGTCGAGTTGATTCTCGCCGAGCGCGACGAGAACGGTCCCTTCGAGGACTTCTACGACTTCTGCCAGCGGGTCAACACCCAGGTGCTGAACAAGCGGACCATCGAGTCGCTGATCAAGGCCGGCGGCTTCGACTCCATGGGGCATCCCCGCCAGGGCCTGCTCACGGTGTTCGAGCAGATCGTCGACGCCACGATCGCCCGTCGCAAGGAGCACGACATGGGCGTCATGTCGCTGTTCGGCGAGCTGGAGGACGGTCCGGCGTTCGACGAGCGGATCAAGATCCCCGACGTCGAGTTCGACAAGAAGCAGCGCCTGGCGTTCGAGAAGGAGATGCTGGGCCTCTACGTCTCGGACCACCCGCTGCTGGGCGCCGAACAGGCCCTCAAGCGCAAGGTCGACTGCGGCGTGCTGGAGCTGAACGACCTGGAGGACGGCACCCAGCGCACGATCGGCGGCGTGATCACCGGACTGCAGCGCAAGTGGACCAAGAAGGGCGACCTGATGGCCGTCTTCACGCTGGAGGACCTGCAGGGCTCGGTCGAGGTGATGGTCTTCCCCAAGACGATGGCCCAGATCGGCCACCTGCTCGTGGAGGACGCGGTCGTCATCACGACGGGTCGGGTGGACAAGCGCGACGACACGGCCAAGTTCATCCCGAGGGAGCTCGAGCTGTTCGAGCCCCAGCTGGACGAGCACCCGCCGCTGCGGCTGCATCTGCCGCCCACCCGCCTGGACGACGCCACGATCGACCGGCTGCAGGAGCTGATCGGGGACTTCCCCGGCGAGTCCGAGGTGCACATCCTCCTGGGCGAGAAGCAGGTGCTGCGGCTCTCGGACGACCACCTGGTCAACACGCAGAGCGGGATCATCGGCGAGCTGCGGGCGCTGCTCGGCCACGAAGCCGTCGTCATCTGAGCCGAACGCCGTTCGGCGGGCGTGGCGGCATGCTGGCCACCGACTCAGCGGCCGGGGGACCGGCGGGTGCCGCGAGTTGCACAGGGTGTGCAGCGCGGACTGAACTAGTGCAACCACTCGTGCACCCAGAAACGGGTCCACGACCCCCGCGAAGGGGCGTGACGACACCTCAGGGAGAACATGCATGGCGCTCGACGTCACGACCAAGGACTGCACCGCTCTGAGTGATGCGGAACTGGCCGAGATGGCTGACCTCTGCGCCGACGGGGGGATCTGCTACGAGATCGGCACCCTGTCCAAGCAGGTCGCGGACTGGGTGCTGGTCACCCAGGTGAGGGAGGGGAACCTCTTGCGGGGCTTCTCCTTCTCCACGCTGGAGCGGATCGGCGGCACCCCCTGCGTGCTGCTCGGCCTGGCCGAGGTCAAGCGCACCTCCAAGCGCGACAGCGTCCTCAAGGCGATCATCAGCGACAACCTGCGCCGGGCGCTCATGGCCTTCCCCGACGAGGACGTGCTGGTCGGCACCCGCATGTGCGATCCCGCCGGCTTCGAGGCGTTCAAGGTGCTGGTCGACGTCATCCCGCGTCCCGGCCACAAGGCGTCGGGCGAGGAGCGCGCGTGGGGCCGTCGCCTGGCCAAGCGGTTCGAGATCGACGCCGAGCGCTACGACGACCAGACCTTCACGATCACGGGTGACGGGTCGAGCCCGCTGGTGCTCGACCACGAGTCGCTCAAGCCCGAGAAGACCGACGCCGACGTGGCCGCCCAGTTCGACGGCCTCGACCGCGAGCGCGGCGACTGCCTGGTGACCTTCGGCTGGGTCATGGCCGAGGAGCTCCTCAAGTACGGGTGAGCCCGACCGGTCCTGACGGCGCCGCCACGGACGGGGCCCCGCCCTCGCTCGATCCGTCGTTCGCAGCGGTGCTCGCCGGCCGGCGCATGTGCCGGGACTACCTGGCCGATCCGGTCCCCGAATCCGTGCTGCAGCGCGTCCTGGCGGCGGCGTTCCGCGGCCCGAGCGCCGGCAACACCCACGCGCTCGACCTGGTGGTGCTGAGCGGCGACGAGACCGCCCGGCACTGGGACCTGACGCTGCCGGACGATCAGCGGGACGACTTCCCCTGGCCCGGCCTGCTGCTCGCCCCCGTGCTGGTCGAGGTGATCGTCGACCCGGGCGCGTACGTGGAGCGCTACGGGCGCGCCGACAAGGCCCGCACCGGGCTCGGCGCGGGACCCGATGCGTGGGACGTGCCGTTCTGGTTCGTCGACGGTGGCGCCGCGGTGATGGCCATGCTGCTCGCCGCCGAGGCCGACGGCCTGGGCGCGCTGCTGTTCGGGTTGTTCGAGAACGAGCGACCGCTGCTCGACGCGCTCGGCGTGCCGCCGGACCGCCGGGCGGTCGGCACGGTCG
>JAEXGP010000073.1 GCA_023450775.1 Actinomycetes bacterium
TGTGGGCCGGCGTGGCGTGCTACCCGGCGCACGCGTTCAGCGGCGACGAGCTGCTGCAGCAGGCCCGCTCCGCGCTCGAGGCGGCACAGGAGTGGAACCAGGACCGCATCGAGGTCGCGGCCGTCGAGGGCTGAGGCCGGTCCCGCCCGGGCCGCCGATCCCCGTCAGTCCACTTCGTCGAGCTCGCGACGGATCTCGTCGCCGTCCTCGTCGAGCGCCCGCCCCACCCAGCGGACCGCGCCCGGCGTGGCGCTGAGGCGAGCGACCACGTCCTGCATGGGGAACCCGTCCACCTCGACGATCGCACCCCGGTCGACGAAGTGCGGATCCGTGGCGATGTCGGACATGTCGTACACGGGGGCCACCGCGGCGTGGGCGGCCTCGAACTCGTCGAGCACCTGCTGCGTGGTGCGCGCCGCCATCCAGGCCGCCATGTGCTCGTCGATCTCGTCCCGGTGTGCGACGCGCCCCGCGAAGTCGGCGAAGCGCGGGTCGTCGCCCAGGCCGATCAGCTCGATCACCCGACGAGCGACCGACTCGGCGCTCGTCGACACCGCCACCCAGCGGCCGTCGCCGGTCAGGTAGGTGTTGCGGGGCACGGTGTAGGGGATGCCGGCGCCCAGCCGCTCCTGGACCTGGCCGAGCACGCCGTACAGCGGGATGAGCGGGCCCATGAGCTGGAGCATCGACTCGATCAGGTTCACGTCCACGACCTGGCCGACCCCCGAGTGAAGGGCGACCATCGTGGCGAACGCCGCGACCAACGCCGCAACCTCGTCGGTCAGCGCGATGGGCGGGAGCAGCGGCTGGCCGTCGGGCTCGCCGTTGATCGCAGCGAAACCCGACAGCGCCTCCGCCTGCGTGGCGAACCCCGGCCGGTCCTTGTAGGGACCGGTCTGGCCGAAGCCCGTCACCCGCGTGATCACCAGGCGCGGGTTCGTCCTGTGCAGCACGTCGGGGGCCAGGCCCAGCCGCTCGAGGGTGCCGGGCCGGAAGTTCTCCACGAGCACATCGGCGGAGTCGACGAGGCGCCGCATGACGTCGAGGTCGTCGGGGTCCTTCAGGTCCAGCGCGACCGTCCGCTTGTTGCGGCCCACGATCTTCCACCACATCGACCGTCCGTCGGACGGGTCGGTCCACCCCATCGCTCGCACGCTGTCGCCGGCGGGCGGCTTCTCCACCTTGACGACATCCGCGCCGTAGTCGGCCAGGTAGCGGGCGCAGCCGGGACCGGCGATGACGGTGGCCAGGTCGACCACGCGCAGGTCGGCCAGCGGACCGGAGCGGTCGGCGGTCATCGGGCCTCGATCGCGAAGCAGCGGTCGGACAGTCGGCCCCGGGCGTAGCGGGCGTACGTGCCGGCGAACATGCCGCGGGTCCGTTCGCTCCAGTCCAGCGCGTCGGGCGCGGTCACCCGGCGGTGCACCTGCAGCACGAGCCCGTCGTACACCCGGTACTCGGCCCAGGAGCCGGGGTAGTCCTTGACCGTGCCGACCTCGACGAACGGCACGTCGCCGGTGCCGGGGAGCTGGATCCGGTGGTTCCGGTGGGTGTGGCCGGCGAACCAGCCGAGCAGCCGGGGCCGGCGCGCGAAGACCTCGGCCAGCGCCTCGGTGTCGGAGGGGACGAGGCCGAACACGTCGTCGCGCCGCCGCTCCTCGGCCGGGTTCCAGACCGGGTGGTGCCCGAACACCATGACCGGCCGGTCCGCCCTCGCTCCCAGCTCGTCCAACCACTCCAGCTGGTCCGCGCCGAGGTGGCCGTTGATCGCCCCGTCCCGCGACGTGTCGAGGATCGCCAGCGTCACCCCGTCGAGCGTGCGCTCCTGCACGGGCCAGGCCCCGCGCTGCTGGCCGTGGTAGCTCTCGTGGTTGCCGCGGACCCACATGAGGTCGTCGCCGAACGCACCGCCGTAGACCTCGAGGAACCGGTCGACCTGCTCGTCGGTGCCGTCGGAGGTCACGTCGCCCTTCACGACGACCGCGTCGGGCGCCCGGGCCGCCATGTCGGCGACGACCGCCGCGTTCATGGTCTCGGGGTACGGCGCCTCGCCCGGACCGACCTGGTAGGTCTCCCAGTCGACCCCGTCGATGTGACCGCACACGACCTCGCCGAAGTGGACGTCGTTGGCGGTCGCGACGCGGGCGAGCAGCTCGCCGTTGCGCGGCAGCGTCCGGACCTGGATGCCGTCCAGGTCCACCTCGGTGTCGGGCGGCAGGTCGTTCCACGTGGTCGCGATCGGGCCGTGGAAGACCACGGCCTCGTCGTCCGCGAGCGTCATCACCTCGGGAGGGAGCGCCTCCATGGGAGGGGGTTCGGGAACTGCCGCCACGTCGTCCGAGGATACGGCGAGCACCGGCCGGTACGGTCGGGCATGGCCACTGGGACGGACGGGACGACCGACATCGGCGGGATCGAGCTCTACTGGCAGCGATCGGGGGACGGTCCGCGCACCGTGCTGCTCAACGGCTCGGGCACCACGCTCGAGGGCACAGCGATGCTCGTGCAGGCGTTCGCCGGTCCGCTGGACCTCCTGGCCTACGACCACCGAGGCATGGGACGCTCGGCCCTGCCGTCGGGTCCCTACTCCATGGCGGACTGCGCCGCGGACGTCGCGGGGCTGATCGACGCCCAGGGTTGGGGCTCCTGTCGGGTCGTCGGCATCAGCTTCGGCGGCATGGTCGCGCAGGAGTTCGCCGTCACCTGGCCGGACCGGGTGGAGCGACTGGCGCTGCTCTGCACGTCGCCGGGCGGCGAGGGCGGGGCGTC
>JAEXGP010000075.1 GCA_023450775.1 Actinomycetes bacterium
GCCGCCGCCGCCGCCGGAACCGCCCGTGCCCTGGGAGCTGCCGTCACCGCCGGCACGACCGCTGCTGCCCGCGCTGAAGAAGCCTCCGCTCGCGCCGCCACCACCGCCGGCGCCGCCCGGCGTGCCGGTGGAGCTGCTCGTGCACTGGGTGCCGTCGCCGCCGTTCTCCTGAACCGCCCCGGCGCCATGGCACGCGGTCGCGGAGGTGTTGTTCCCGTTGGTGCCGACGCGTCCCGCCAGGCCGGCCTGGGCCGTGACCGTGCTGTTGTCGACCTCGACGCTGGACTCGCCGATCGCCCGGATGCCGTAGGCACTCCGGTTGCCGACCTCGGAAGGATCGGACGGCGGCCGCGGGGTACCCGAGTCGACCTTGGAGTTCACGACCTTGACCGCCGAGTGGTTGCGGACCAGCACACCGGTCGGGTTGCGGCCGCTGCCGTTCTGGACGATCAGGTTGCGCAGCGTGAGGTTGATCGTGCCGTCGACCAGGACGCCCTCCACCGGCACGTCCTGCGAGCTCGAGTCGCCGGGTCGAACGGTCAGGCCCTCCACTCGGGTGGCCGCCGTTCCACCGGTTGCCGTGATCGCGACCCGGTTGTCCGGTCCCGTCGTCTGGGTGCCGGTGACCACGGTCTCCTCGGCCGAGACGAAGGCCCAGGTGGACGACTGACCGTCGGTGTCGTCGTGACCGCCCGACACGTTGATCCCCGGCTGGACGGCGAACGACGGGTAGGTGCCGAACCCGACGATGATGTCCGTGCGGCCGTAGTCCTTGGCGTTGGAGAGCGCCTTGGCGATGGTGCGGCAGGGACGGAACTCGGGGCTGATCGTGCCGCACCAACCGGACGCCGGGGTGTCGTTGCCGTGCGCCTCGGAGACGTACAGGTACTCGGACTCGACGATCACCGTGACCGCGCTCACCGACCGGAGGCCGTAGAGGTCGGTCACCACCAGGCGCACCGTGTAGGTGCCCTGGCTCAGGAAGGTGTGGGTGGGACGGATCTCGGGCGTGGTGCAGTTGGGGGCGTCGACGCCGCACGAGCGACTGGACTCTTGGAACTGCACGTTGGTGGCCGCCGCGGTCAGCGGGATGCGGGCCGAACCGTCACCGAAGTCCCAGTAGGAGTTGTTCGGGTCGAGGTCGGTCTCGATCGTCTCGACGATGCTGCGGAACGGAACGGCCGAGTTGCGGACCACACGGACCGGGCTGGGCGACGGGTCCGTGATCTCGACGATCGGCGCCAGACCGGTCACGACCACATCTCGCGTCAGGGTGTGAGTGGTCCCGGTGGCGTTCGTGACCGTCAGCGACACGCGGTACTTGCCGCCCGGACAGGCGGCGCTCGGCTTGGTGTACCTGACCCACGGTTGGCTCAACGGGCTCCCGTTGACCGCGCCGTCGTCGTCCGACGCCACTGACTGCGCGCCTCCGCAGTTGTCGACGTCGAAGTTCCAGCTGTAGGTCAGGCGGTGCTCGATGTCCGTGATGTCCGCCAGGTAGTCCCGGCGTGGATCGGACGACTCCGAGCCGTCGAACTTGACGACGTCGTTCTTCTTGGGACTGGACGGTGAATAGGTGAACGATGCGATCGGCGGGCAGCCGGGCGGGCAGTACGAGTCGGTCCGCCGAGTGGCCTGGAAGGCGTTGGTGGTGTCCGCCCCCAACATCTGCACCTGGAACTTCAGCGTCTGGCAGGTGTTCAGCGCGCCGGCCGGCACCGAGGCGCACTCCGTCTTGAGCCAGTCGATGCCGTCGTCGACTCGCTCGACCTTCAGTTGACGGTCAGGGTCGGCGATCTCGGCCGGCGTCGGCCTGAGGAAGTCGGGATCCCGCAGGGTCTTGTCGTAGGTGGCGTCGAAGCCCGCTTCGCCGTCGTGAACGAATGACGTCTTCGAGGAATCGTTCGGACACTCCCGCCGATGCATGACCTGGCCTCGGTCCATGGACCCCGGGACCCTGTCGGCCAGCGTGTAGACGACCCGCTGGTTGCTGGGCATCACCAGCGCCAGAACAGGGTCGCCCGAACCGTCACCGCCACCAGCGCAGTCGGCCAGGCTCTTTGCCGGATTCCCGGGGTCGGTCGTGGTGACCGCGAACTTGGCGGCCGCCACGTCCCGCAGCAGCGTGGTGTTGACCAGCGAGAGCGTGGCGGTCTGCGAGTTCTCCACCCGAGTCTTGCCCTGCAACGCCAGGTTCGTCATCGTCCACGTCGCGACCGTCAGCGTGAGCAGCGTGGTCAGCGCGATCATCAGCGCGACCTCGAGCAGGGTCACGCCGCCCTGGCCCCGCTGGGCCCGACGGCGTCGGATGTGCTCGAGAACGGGTGTGATCATCATCAGAAGAACGTGGGGTCCAAGGGCTGGAGCGGCGACCAGATGCTCTCGCACACGCCGCCCGGACAGGCGGGATTGGTGCGACGTGTCATGGCCTGGAAGTTGAACGAGTCGGTGGCGCACACGCCGTTGAAGCCGTCGGGGCTGCTGTTGAACTGCGCCCGGTAGGTCTGGATGGTGCCGGCGGCGCCGGCGTTCACCACGAAGTCCCGGTAGTTGACGCCGACTCCGAGGAAGCCGCAGAAGCCACCACCGCTACGGATGCGGATGACGTACTGGATGCTGTCGCCGACCGTGCGAGGCACGTTGGTCCACTGGAAGTCGAAGTACGCGTCCCGGAAGAGCGGGATGTCGCCCTTGGCCTGCGTGTTGCGGATCCCGATCGGCGGCACCAAGGGGTTGAGCGTCACGGTCACCGTGGCGAAGTTCGTCACGCCGTTGACGTCGGTGACCGTGACCTTGGCTGTGTAGGTCTCGAGCTGGGTGCTCGCGGGATACGTGTAGGTGGGGGTGGTCAGGTTGGGGCCCGACTGGATGGCCCCGGGCGGCCCGAACTCCCAGTAGTAGTTGGCGATGCCGCCGGGCGGCGTGCCCTGACCGGGAAGGAAGCCGTCGGCGTGCGATCCCGCCGCGTTGAAGCTGACGATCTGCGGCGACACGCCCGTGTTGGGCGTGGCGGTGAGCGCGGCGGACACGTCGGACTGGATGGTGGGACGGACCTTGATGGGTCCGTTGACGAACACGTTGCGCGTGGCGGTCAGCGACGCAGTGCCGAACCCGTCGGTGACGGTGAGGGTGACCGGGAACTCGCCGCCACCCAGGTACGTGTGCTGCACGTTGATGCAGGACTGGCCGGTGGGATCCGCGACCGAGGCAGTGCAGAGGAAATCGGGGGTGCCGTCCCCGAAGTTCCACTTCCACAGGATGATCGGCGTGTCGGGTGGCGGCGGAGCCGACGAGCGGAACGAGATCGGCACGTTGTACGTGCACTTGGCCGTCTCGGGCACCGACAGGCACTGCGGGTTGCTGGTGATGTCGATCTGCGCGATCGGCCGGTTGTGCGGCGTGGGCGTGGTGGGGAGTGTGAAGACCCGGCCCGCGATGCCGGTGCGGTTGGTCGTGTCCTCGGTGATCCGCAGCGCGATCGTGCGCTCCTTGTTGGCCTGCGGCTCGCCCACCGCAGGCGCCTCGTAGTCGCAGACCGTGTCGTAGGCCGACGGCGACGACGTGATGAAGTCGGGTGCCGGGATGGCGCCGGTGACCGTCACGTCCTGCTGCTGATAGGAGCTCGGGTTGGCGACCGGGTGGTTGACGGTCAGCCAGTCGCCGGCGTCGCAGAACCACTCGTACTGGAACACCTTGGTGGATCCGTCGGCGTGGAACTCCCAGAGCACGATCGGGTTGTCCGTCTCGCTGTGCTGGATGGGGTCCTTGATCCGGAAGTCCAGCGGCTGGAGCTCGGGGTCGGGCGTGCGCTTGACGATCACCCGCTCGAGCGACTCTCCGTTGAGCTCGATGCGCAGTGTGATGTTCTGGATGCCCGAGTCGAACGCAGGGCAGCCGGACGTGTCGGCGATCTGCACGGCCACCACCTCGAACGAGGCGCCGTCCGTGCCACGGAGCTGCGACGTGTCGGAGCTGGTGTCGAACTCGTGCTGGTAGTCGCTGGGTCCGGCGCAGGCGTCGTAGCCCAGGCCCTTGATCGACTCGGCGAACGACGTCATCAGCACGTTCTGCCGCGCCTTCTGGTTGCCGCCCTCGCTGATCACGCCCGCCGCCATGGTGGCGGCGAGGATGCCGCCCACGGTGAAGGCCAGGATGACCATCGCCGCGAGGAACTCGACCGTGGCGATGCCGCGCTGGTCGGAGCGACCGCCGGACGCCAGGACGCGGCGGAGACGACTCACGCGCATCCCCTCAGCGTCTCGGTCACGTTGCGGCTGAGCAGCCAGTCGCACACCTCGAGCGTGTAGCCCTCGCTGGGGTCGTCGACCACCTTGATGCGGGCCTTCCCCACGACCGACGAGTCGCCGTTCTCGGTGACCGTGAGGTCGGCCCGGCGCGCGGGAGGATCTGCACTGATGACGGCAGACGTGCAGTCGACCGCGAACTGGCCCACGGTGATGCCGGTGGTGCAGGCGCCGGAGTCGTTGCGGACCTCGTTGACCACGTCCTCGAGGACGCCGTCGACCTGGTGGTCGTGACGGGTGGAGTCCTCGAGCTTGATCGCCACGACATCGCTGTTGAGCGACATCGTGAGGATGACGACGACGCAGATGCTGAGGAACAGCACCATGGCCATCACATAGATCAGAACGGATCCCGACTGCGACCGGGAGCGGCACGAACGCGCGAGAGCGGCGCGGGGTGACGATCGCGTCCCTCCATGCCGCCCGTCTCCCATGGCCCTTCCCCAACCTTCCAGGCACATCCTCCGTTGGATGTGCGCCGCATCACGTTCAGAAACTGAATGTGATTCTACAGCTCGACCTGATTGTAAATCCCGTACATGGCCGAGACCATGGCCAGCGCGACGAAACCGACGACGATGCCGATGAACAGGATCATCATCGGCTCGAAGTACGCGGTGAGCTTGTCGACCGCGTACGACAGCTCCTCCTCGTAGAACCCGGCGGCGTTGTTCAGCTGGTCCGACAGCTCACCGGTGCGCTCACCCACGCGCACCATCTGGATGACGGCGTTCGGGAACAGCCCGGTCTGGGCCAGCGGATCGGCGAAGCCCTGACCCGTCAGCACCCCCTCCATGGACTCGGAGAGGCGCTCCTTGTAGACGAGGTTGTTGGCGCAGTCGATGGCGGTCGGCAGGGCGTCAGGCAGCGGGACGCCCGCGTCGAGCAAGGCGGCGAGCACCCTGGTGAACCGCTCGGTGGACGCGTAGGTCACCACCGTCGAAACGAGCGGCACCTTGAGCTGCAGGGCGTGGAGGTTGCGGCGACCGTTCGGTGTCCGCACGTAGGCGATGGTCCCGATCGCCAGCACCACCAGCACGAGGCCGGTGATGAGGCCGGCCGGCGACTGCACGAAGTCGGCCACCGACATGAGCATGCGCGTGGGCAGCGGCAGCTCGGCGTCGAAGTCGGCGAAGAAGTCGGCGAACTTCGGGATGGCGAACACGACGATGACGATGACGACCAGCAGCGAGACGCCGAGCAGGATGCAGGGATAGATCAGCGCCTTGCGCACCGCTCGGGTCAGCTCGACGTCGCGGCGGATGTAGGCGTGCAGCTGGTCGAACGCCTCGTCCATGCGACCGGTCAGCTCGGCCGAGCCCAGCAGCGCCATGAAGTAGCTGGGGAAGATGTCGGCGTGCATGCTGAGCGACTCGGTGACCGAGCGCCCGCCGGTCACGCGGTCGAGCACGTCGCCGAGCACCGCCTTGAACTTGGCGTTCGTGGCGTCCTGGCGCAGGTTGTTGAGCGCCTCGGTCATGGGCACGCCCGCACGGAGGAACGTGGCCATCTGGCGGGAGAAGTGCATGATGTCGACGAGCGGCACCTTCTCCTTGGTGATCTCGACCTGGAGGCCCTTCTTCTCCGAGATCTTCAGGACACGGATGCCCTGCACGGCCAGCTCGTTGCGCGCCGCGTTGGCCGAGGGCGCCTCGATGGTCCCCTTGACCGAGTCGCCGTGGATCGACTCGCCCTCGTAGCGGTACTTGGCCCGCTTGGGCGCCTTGCTCTTGTGGGGTTCCTGTGCCTGGGGCTGAGGTGCCGTTGCCGTCATGGTCTGTCCCTCACTCCGCGCTCGGCGTGCCGGTCAGGTCGAAGGGCGGCGGGGTGGCCGCACCCATCGGGGTGGGCTCGGTCGCACCGTTGGTGTCACCGCCCGTGATCTCGTCGGGCCCGCCCTCGATGGCGCCGGGGCCCTTGTGCAGCGCCTTCTTGCCCGGCCCGAGCTCCTTGGGAGCGTCCTCGGCCAGCTTGTCCACGCCGGGCGCGTAGACGTTGCGGATGACGTCCTCGACGGTGGTCAGCCCGTCGACGACCAGCGTGAAGGCCTGCTCCTGCATGGTCTTCATGCCCTCTTCGATCGCGACCTCGCGCATCTGGTTGTGCGGGGCGCGCTCGACGATGAGCTCGCGGATGGCGTCCGAGATGGCCAGCAGCTCGTAGACGCCGATGCGGCCCCGGTAGCCGGAGCGGTTGCAGAGGTTGCAGCCCGCGCCCTTGAGCCACGTGGTGGGCAGGTGGCCCACCTGGTCGGCGACCAGGCTGATCTCGGCCGGCGTCGGCGTGTAGGGCTGGCGGCAGTTGGAGCACGTGCGGCGCAGCAGTCGCTGGCCGACCACGCCGGTGAGCGCGGACGCGACCAGGAACGGCTCGATGCCCATGTCCGTGAACCGGTGGATGGCCGCCACCGAGTCGACCGAGTGCAGCGACGACAGCACGAAGTGACCGGTGAGCGACGCCTGCATGGCGATGCGAGCGGTCTCCTCGTCGCGGATCTCGCCGACGAGGATGACGTCGGGGTCCTGGCGCAGGATGCCGCGGAGACCCTCGGCGAAGGTCATGCCCGTATCGGTCACCGGCATCTGGCTGATGCCCGGGAACTGGTACTCGACCGGGTCCTCGATGGTGACCACGTTGCGCGAGGGGTCGTTGATCTCGGTCAGCGTGGCGTAGAGCGTGGTCGTCTTGCCGGAGCCGGTGGGGCCCGTGCACAGCAGCATGCCGAGCGGCGCCTTGACGATGTTGATGTACGGCGCCTCGATCGTGGGCGGCATGCCCAGGTCCTTGAGCGAGATCAGCGACTTGGTCTTGTCGAGCAGGCGCATGACGACCTTCTCGCCGTGGACCGTGGCCGCGGTGGCGATGCGGACGTCGATCGGGCGGTTGTCGACCGTGATCGCCATCTGACCGTCCTGCGGACGGCGTCGCTCGACGATGTTGAGGCCGGCCATGACCTTGAGACGGCTCACCAGCGCGGCCGACATGCGGCTCGGCAGCTTGATGGCCTCGGTCATGGCGCCGTCCACCCGGTAGCGGACCCGGACGTGGTCCTCCTCGGGCTCGATGTGGATGTCCGACGCCCGCGACCGCACGCCCTGCGTGAGGATCCGGTTGGCCACCTGCACCACCGGGGCGTTCTCGTCGAGCGTGAGCCCGTCGTCGTCGACCGTCGCCGCGGAGCCCGAGTCGTCCGCGAGCTCGAAGGCGCGGATCATGTCGTCCGCCGACTGCAGGACGTTGTAGGTGTCGTCGATGAGGCGATCGATCTCGGTGGCCGAGCCGATCATCAGACCGAGCGAGCCGACCGTGGTGGTGAGCTCGCGGATGGCCTCGGTGTCGAGCGGGTTCGCCGTGGCGACGTAGACGCGACCGTCCTCGACGCGGAGCGGCAGCACGCGGTGACGGCGCGCCATCTCCTCGGGGACCGCGGCGACCGCGTTCGGCTCGATCTCGATGTCGGTCAGGTCCGCGAGCGGCACGCCGAACTGCTGGGCGAGCGCCGCTGCGAGCGTGGCCTCGTTGATCGAGCCGAGCTGGATCAGCACCTCGCCGAGCACGGCCTTGGCCTGCGCGTCGTCGGGCTGGTCCTTCTGCCGCTGCAACGCCTCGATCAGCTGGTCGGGATCGACCGAGCCGAGCTCCAGGAGGATCTCGCCGATCTTCGGACGCTGCTCGCCGACCCAGCCCTCGATCTGCTCGTTGAGTGCACTCGGGTCGACGCTGTCGAAGTCGGTCTTCCGACGCCGTCCGCGCTCGGAGCGCTGCCAGCCCGACGACTGGTCACCCTCGCTTCGGCCACCTCGTCGGAACATCGACACGCCGGCGCACTCCCCTCGTGGAAACGGGACGACCCCGCCGGCGAACGGGAGGGGCGTCCCTTGTACCGACACGCGCCGGTCGCCCGCAGTTCGGGCGAAGGACAGTGTCGCTGAGCGCCTTTCAGGGTGTCAATGAGGCTGAAACACCCAAAGAGGCCACATCTGGTGGAGCGTTGGCCCCACCCGTGAGCGTACGTCCTACCGCACTGAACGTAGTTCAGCAACGGAACGATCGACAGAGGGCTCATCTGTTGACCCGCCGTTGACCGCGAGCCGATCGCCGCTTCGAAACGCCGCCGAAATCCGGCGTCCGTAGTCTCGCCGGCATGCGCGACCTGGCGACCCTCCCCAAGGCCCACCTGCACCTGCACCTCGAGGCCGGCATGAGCCCGCAGCTCCTGGCCGACCTCGCCGCCAAGTACGACCGCGAGGTCCCGGTGATCCGGGGCTTCGGCAACTTCGCCGCGTTCTCCGACACGTACGTCGCGGCCACCGACGTGCTGCGAGAACGGGAGGACTGGGAGGCCCTCGCCGACCAGGTCTGCGACCAGCACGCCCGGGAGGGCGCCGTCTACCTGGAGCCGTCGTTCTGGGCGGGCAACTACCGGCACCGGTTCCCGTCGGACCAGGACGCCTGGGAGCTGGTGCTCGACGTGTTCGAGTCCGCCGCCGGACGGCACGGGATCACCGTGCGGTTCATGATTCCGGCGGACCGGGTGAAGGACACCGACGCCGACGGCCTGGCGCTCGTGGAGATCGCCCGGAAGTACCCGGGGCAGATCGTCAGCTTCGGGCTCCACAACGACGAGGTCGGTCACCCGCCGCAGGACTTCGTGGAGTGCTTCGCCGCCGCCAAGGAGCTGGGGCTGCTCTCCACGCCGCACGCCGGCGAGCTGGAGTCCGGGCAGTTCGTGGCGGACTCGCTCGACCTGCTCGGCGCGGATCGCATCCAGCACGGCGTCCGGTCCTTCGAGGTCCCGGGGCTCGTGGAACGCCTGGCCGAGCTCGGCACGTGCCTGGACGTGTGTCCCACCTCCAACCTCATGCTCGGCGTGTTCCCGTCGCTCGACGAGCACCCGCTCCCCGCCCTGCTGGACGCCGGTGTGCGGTGCTCGATCAACGGCGACGACCCGCTGCTGTTCGGGCCCGGTCTGCTCGAGGAGTACGTGCTGGTCCGGGACCACTTCGGCTTCGACGACGACCGGATGGCCACGATCGCCCGGTCGTCGATCGAGTGCGGCGGTGCTCCGGACGACGTGAAGGCGTCCGCGCTGGCCGGCATCGACGCGTGGCTGGCGTCGCCGGATCCCGCGGCCGCCTGACTGAACCCTCGACCTCGACTCGAGGTCGAGATCCGGAGCCTCGACCTGTACCTGCGCGGGAGGCGCGACCGCGCTCCCGGCTGGGCCCGTTGCTCAAAGCTGCACGCAGTCGGCGATCGACGCCCGGCCCACGTCCGCGCCCAGCAGGCACTCGGCGTAGGTCCGAGCGTCCTCCGCGTCCTGCTCCCAACCGTGATGAGCGAGGGCTCGGATCAGCAGCGCCCACGCCTCTGCCAGCGGTCGGCCACCGAAGGCCGCCGCGCCGAGCAGGTGCGATGCCGTCGGCCCCGCACCCGGGACCGATCCCCACGACGCCGTCGCGGTCGCGTGCTCGGCCACCACGTCCTCGGCCTGTCGGAGCAGCGGCAGACGCTCCCAGTACGGGGCGAGCACCGGGAGGTCCGCCGCACGGGTCGACAGCGGGAGCAGGTCGGTCAGCGACACCATGGCTGCCTGCTGCTCGTCCGCCGCCAACCAGTCCACGAGCTCACCCGCCGCCGAGGACTCCGCCTCCGTCGCCGACGAGCTCAGCACCCAGACGTCGCCGAGCACCGGCGCGAACGGCCCGGTCTCGCCGGGGAGCGCGGACACTGCGAGATCGGCGTCGGCTCGGTCGTCGACCAGCGCGTCCGCGTAGCCCCAGAGCTCGGACGGGTTGACCACTGCGAAGGCCGCGCGACCGCTGCCCACCGGAAGGGGCTGGTCCGGCGGCGGCGCGTCGCCGACGACGCCCGCCTTCGCCAGCA
>JAEXGP010000176.1 GCA_023450775.1 Actinomycetes bacterium
GGCCCCCGACGAGCGACCCGCCTACGAGGCGCTCGCCCGGGCCGCGGCCCGGCTGGCCGGCCGCGACGTCCCCGACCTCTGACCTCCTGCCGTTCTGTTGCGCGATCTGCGGCCCAGGTGCCGTCGATCGCGCAACAGAACGGGGGGTGGGTGCCGGCTGGGTAGCGTGACCGCCGTGATCAGGACCGTCACGACGGCGGCCGAGCTCCGGTCCGTGCTCGACGCCGAGCGGTCGGCGGGCCGGACGGTCGGCTTCGTGCCCACCATGGGCTACCTCCACGAGGGCCACGCGTCGCTCATCCGCGCCGCCGCCGCGGCGGACGACGTGGTGGTGACGTCGATCTTCGTGAACCCGCTGCAGTTCGCGCCGACCGAGGACCTGGCCGCCTACCCGCGTGACCTCGACGGCGACCTGGCGGTGGCCGAGGCCGCGGGCTGCGCGGTGGTGTTCGCGCCCTCGGAGGACGAGATGTACCCGGGCGGCCGGGGGGCGGTGCTGACGACCGTGGCCGTGCCGGCGCTCGCGTCGGTCATGGAGGGAGCGTCGCGCCCCACGCACTTCGCCGGCGTCTGCACGGTCGTGGCCAAGCTCTTCCACCTGGTCGGACCGTGCCGGGCGTGGTTCGGCGAGAAGGACTACCAGCAGCTCGCGATCCTGCGTCGCATGGCCGTCGACCTGTCGTTCCCGGTCGACGTGGTGGGCGCGCCCACGGTGCGGGAGCCCGACGGCCTGGCGATGTCGAGCCGCAACGTCTACCTGACCGACGAGGAGCGCCAGGTCGCACCGGTCCTGCAGCGGGCGCTGCAGGCGGGCGCAGCGGCCATCGCCGCCGGCGTGACCGACGGGGACGACGTGCGGCGGACGATGGCCGACGTGATCCGCGCCGCGCCGCTCGGCGAGCTCGACTACGTCGAGGTCGCGGACCCCGACACGCTGGCGCCGCTCGAGGCCGCAGGGCCCCACGCCCGGCTCTTCGGCGCGGTGCGCTTCGGTCGCGCCCGCCTCATCGACAACATCTCGGCAGGGTCGCCCCCGGCCGTCGGCCAGGGGAGCGACAGGTGAGCGACGAGCTGGATCTGCTGGTGCTGGGCAGCGGGGTGGCGGGCCTGTCCGCGGCCGTGCGCGCCGCCAGCGAGCACGGCCTGCGCACGGGCGTGCTGACCAAGGGCCTGCTGGAGCAGACGACCACGCGCTGGGCGCAGGGCGGCGTGGCTGCCGCGCTCACCGGCGACGCCGAGGAGGTCGATCTCCACCTGGCCGACACGCTCGCCGCGGGCGCCGGTCTCTGCGACCTGGACGCCGTGCGGGTCCTCGTGGACGAGGGGCCGCGGCGGGTCGAGGAGCTGATCGGGCTCGGGGCCGAGTTCGACCGGGACGAGCGGGGCAACCTGGACCTCGCCCGGGAGGGCGGTCACTCCGTCGCCCGCGTGGTGCACGCCGGGTCCGCCACGGGCGCCGAGGTCGAGCGGGCGCTCGTGGCCGCGGTGCGGCTGACCGTTGCGGCGGTGCTGGAGCACACGTTCGCCCACGACCTGATCGTCGAGGACGGCCGCTGCGTCGGCGTGCTCGCCCACGGCCCCGACGGACCCACCGAGGTGCGGACCCGACACCTGCTGCTGGCCACCGGCGGTGCGGGCCAGCTGTTCGAGGTGACGACGAACCCGCGCGAGGCCACCGGCGACGGCGTGGCCATGGCGCTGCGGGCCGGCGTGGCGATCGCGGACCTCGAGTTCTTCCAGTTCCACCCCACCGCGCTGGCGCTGCCGAGCATGCCCCGGCCGCTGCTGTCCGAGGCGCTGCGCGGCCACGGCGCGCTGCTGCGGGACCGGGACGGCGAGCGCTTCGTCGACGAGCTCCTGCCGCGGGACGTGGTTTCCCGGGCGATCCTGGCCAAGATGCTCGAGGAGGGCACCGAGCACGTGTGGCTGGACGCCACCGGCCTCGACCACTTCGACGCACGCTTCCCGAACATCGCCGCGTCCCTCGCGGCGGCCGGCCTGGACGCCTCCCGGGACCTGCTCCCGGTGGCGCCGGCGGCGCACCACCAGTGCGGCGGGATCGTCACCGACCTCTCCGGCGCCACCACGCTGCCCGGGCTCTGGGCCGCCGGCGAGACCACCTGCACCGGCGTCCACGGCGCCAATCGACTGGCGTCGAACTCGCTGCTCGAGGGCATGGTGTTCGGCCCGCGGGCGGTCGAGGCGATCGCCACGGGGGCCGTCGGGCCGTCCGCCACGGGCGCCATGCGCTGCGTGCTCGGGTTCCCCGGTGACGACGAGCCCGGCGAGGACTCGCTCGACATCCCCGGAGTGCCCTTGGAGATGGGCCCGCCGCCCGCGGCGGACGGCGAGCCCGCCGTCGACGCGGCGGTCGTGCGGAGCGAGGTCCAGCACGCCATGTCGGTGTGGGCGGGCGTCATGCGCTCCGAGACCGGCCTGGCCGAGTGCGCCGCCCTGCTCGAGCGGACGGTCGCCGCGCTGCCCCGCCGCTCGACGGACGAGGCGGTCGCCGAGGTGCGGAACCTGGCCGAGATCGGCCGCGTGCTGGTCGCCGCGGCGCGCGCCCGCACCGAGTCGCGCGGCACCCACGCCCGCATCGACTTCCCCGAGACCGACCCGGCCCAGCGCCACCGCCAGGTCGTGATGGCCCGCCCCGAGCGATTCTGACCACCGGGAACCGCGCTGGAGCGTGCTCCCGGTCATGAGAGTCGCGGTCATGAGCATCGCGTCGGCGCAGTGGCAGGCTCTGGTCCATGACGACCGCAGCCGACCCCGGCTACCTGCAGCCCCCGCACCACGAGGTGGTCGACGCCGTCCGCCGGGCACTGGCCGAGGACCTGGCGCCGTTCGGCGACCTCACCGCCACGCTCGTGCCGCCGGTCCTCGGCGAGGCCCGGTTCGTGGCCCGCACCGACGGCGTGCTCGCCGGCACCGCCTGCGCCACCGAGACGTGGGCGCAGCTCGATCCGGCGGTCGAGGTGGACTGGACGCTCGACGACGGCGCCCGACTCACCGCCGGTGACGTCATCGGCGTCGTCCGGGGACCGTTCCGCTCGATCCTGACCGGCGAGCGCACGGCGCTGAACTTCCTGGGCTTCCTGTCGGGCATCGCCACGCTGACCGCGGCCTACGTCGACGCGGCGGCGGCCGGCGGCGACGCCCGGGTGTGGGACACCCGCAAGACGATCCCCGGCCTCCGGTCGCTGTCCAAGGCCGCGGTGCGGGCCGGGGGTGGGCGCAACCACCGCGGGAACCTCTCGGACTGGATGCTCATCAAGGACAACCACCTCGGCGGCATCGGCATCACGCAGGCGGTGGCGACGGCCCGGGACCGCTGGCCGGGCCGCACGGTGCACGTGGAGTGCGACTCGCTCGACCAGTGCGTCGAGGCGCTGGAGGCCGGAGCGGACGCGATCCTGCTGGACAACATGACGCCCGAGGAGGCCCGGGCCTGCGTGGCTGCGGCCCAGGTGCGCCAGGGCGGGCACGCGCGGCGGACGCTGCTCGAGGTGTCGGGCGAGGTCACGCTGGAGACGATCGGCGAGTACGCGGCGACCGGCGTGGACATGATCTCGGTCGGCCGCATGACGAAGTCGGCCCCCACGCTCGACATCGGCCTGGACCTGGTCTGAGCCGGCGGAGCGAACCGGAGCCCAACGTTCTGGCCCGCAGGGCGGTGGCGGGCCATCCTTGAGCACCACCACGACACCCCGACCGAGCGGAGCGCGGACCCTGCCGCGACTCCCACGTCCCGTAGAGGATGCCCGCAGTGCTGCTCGTCATCGACGCCGGCAACACCCAGACCGTCGTCGGCCTGTACGACTCCGGTGACCGGAGCCACCAGCTGCTCGACCACTGGCGGCTGGCCACCAACGCCGAGCGCACCAGCGACGAGCTGCTCCTGCTCCTGCGTCAGCTGCTCGAGACCCGGGACCTGGACATCCGCGCCGACATCAACGGCGTCGCGGTGTCGTCCGGCGTCCCGAGCATCACGTTCGAGCTGCGGCGCATGTGCGAGCGCTACCTGGACATCGAGCCGGTCGTGCTCGGCACCGGGGTCAAGACCGGTATGCCCGTGCTCTACGAGAACCCCCGGGAGGTGGGCGCGGACCGGATCGCCAACGCCGTCGGCGCCTACGACCTCTTCGGCGGCCCGACGATCGTGGTCGACTTCGGCACCGCCACCACGTTCGACGTGATCTCGGACAAGGGCGAGTACATGGGCGGGGCGATCGTCCCCGGTATCGAGATCTCCATGGACGCCCTCTTCGGCCGGGCCGCCGCGCTGCGCCGGGTGGAGCTGGTGGCGCCCCGGAGCGTGATCGGGCGCACGACCGTCGAGTCCATCCAGTCGGGCGCCGTGTACGGCTACTCGTCGCTGGTCGACGGCATGTGCGAGCGGATCGAGGAGGTCATCGGCGAGTCGACGATCGTGGCCACCGGCGGCCTGGCGGGGCTCATCGCCCCGGTGACCACGTCGATCGAGCACGAGGAGCCCTGGCTGACGTTGCACGGCCTGCGGCTCATCTGGGAGAAGAACCAGTGAGCGAGGACGCGGTGGGCGACCCGACGAACCCGGAGGAACCCGGCGCGGGCGCGCCGTCGCGCCTGGACGGCTGGGAGCAGCCCTACACGTTCGAGCCGACCACGACGGCGGCGGCGATCGCCGCCGCGCACCCCGACCTGGAGCCCGACACGCGGACCGGCGAGCGGGTCACGATCGCGGGCCGGCTCATGCTGCGGCGCGTCCAGGGCAAGCTGGGCTTCGGCACGCTGGCCGACCGCACCGGTCGCATCCAGCTGTTCGCGCAGGCCGCCACCACGCCCGACTTCGCCGGCTTCGGTGAGCTGCACCTGGGCGACTGGATCGGCGTGACCGGCGAGGTCATGACCACCCGCCGAGGCGAGCTGTCGGTCAGCGTCGACGAGTGGGTGCTGCTCGCACCCGCCCGCCGCGCGTTCCCCGACAAGTGGCACGGCATCAGCGACCAGGACATGCGGTTCCGCCAGCGCTACGTCGACCTGTGGGTCACCGAGGAGGCGCGCCGCACGTTCGAGATGCGGTCCCGGATCATGTCGCTGACCCGTCGGTTCATGGAGGACCGCGGCTACGTGGAGGTGGAGACGCCGGTCTTCCACCCGATCCCGGGCGGCGCGCTGGCCGCGCCCTTCACCACGCACCACAACGCGCTCGATCTCGACCTGTACCTGCGCATCGCGCCGGAGCTCTACCTCAAGCGACTGGTCGTCGGCGGGTTCGACAAGGTCTTCGAGGTGGCGCGGGTCTTCCGCAACGAGGGCATCTCCACCCGCCACAACCCCGAGTTCACGATGCTCGAGGCGTACGAGGCCTACGGCGACTACCACGTGCACATGTCGCTCACCGAGGAGCTCGTCGCGCACCTCGCGCAGGAGCTGACCGGCTCGACCACGCTCACCTACGACGACCGGGAGGTCGACGTCTCGGTGCCGTGGCGGCGCGCCACGCTGGCCGAGCTCACGTCCGAGCAGGTGGGCGAGGACATCTCGGTGCACACGCCGATCGCCCGGCTGCGCGAGCTCTGCGACGACCACGGCGTGCCGTGGAAGGAGTCCTACGGCCCCGGCAAGCTCCTGCTCGAGCTGTACGAGAAGACCACCGAGCACACGCTCTGGGACCCCACGTTCGTCATCGACTACCCGGCCGAGGTGTCGCCCCTGTCGCGCCGCCATCGGGACGACCCCGAGCTGGTCGAGCGCTTCGAGGCGATCGTCGTCGGACGCGAGCTCTGCAACGGGTTCTCCGAGCTGACCGACCCCGACGACCAGCGCGGGCGCTTCGAGGACCAGGCCGAGCAGAAGGCCGCGGGTGACGAGGAGGCCATGGTCGTCGACCGCGACTACCTGCGGGCGCTCGAGTACGGCCTGCCGCCGACGGTCGGCCTGGGCATGGGCATGGACCGGCTGGTCATGCTCCTGTCGGGCACGCAGTCCATCCGGGACGTGGTGCTGTTCCCCACGCTGCGCCCCGAGCAGGACGGTCCCGAGCAGGACGGCCCCGGGGAGGCTCCGGCGACGGAGCAGTCCTGAGGCGGTCATGGGCACGCTCTTCCTCGAGTTCGTCGGCGAGGGCTTCCAGGTGGAGCCCGGCGAGACGCTGACGTTCGGCCGGTCGGCGGACCTGGTCGTCGACGCGGACAACCAGTACCTGCACCGCGTGCTCGGGTGCTTCGCGTCGCAGGGCGAGGTCTGGTTCCTGCAGAACCTCGGGCGCTACATCACGCTGCGGATCCTCGACCGCGAGAGCCCGTCGCGCACGGAGCTCGCGCCGGCCGACCAGACGCCCCTGGGCTTCGAGGAGTTCACGGTCGAGTTCGAGGCCGGTCCGTCCACCTACCGGATCGAGGGCGCGCTCGCCGAGCCGACGCCGCTGGAGCTGGGGCAGCCGGTGGCGACCGACACCGTCGAGTTCGCCACGCTGAACCTCAACCACGAGCAGCTGCTCCTGGTGGCGACGCTCGCCGAGCCCCTCCTGCGGGGCCAGCCCGACTGGCAGTCCAAGCTGCCGGGCAACAAGGAGGTGGCGCGCCGCCTCGACTGGAGCATCGCCAAGTTCAACCGCAAGCTCGACTACCTCTGCCGGCGGCTCGCCGAGCAGGGCGTGGAGGGGATGCAGGGCGGCTCGGGCACGCTCGCCACCGCCCGCCGGGCCCGCCTCGTGCGCCACATGGTCGACCGGGGCCTGGTCACCGTGGCCGACCTGGACAGGCTGCCACCCCGCCCCTGACGAGGTCGCGCCGCCTGGCACCCGGCGCGCACCGACCGGCCCTGACCCGGCCGGCGGTCCCGTCCGTCGGTCACCCGGACCGCGGGCTACGGTGCCGCCCCATGTTGATCGTGACCGGCATCATCTCCATGGAGCCCGAGGGCCACGACCAGGCCGTCGCGCTGATCGAGCCCCTGGTCGAGGCCACGCTGGCCGAGGAGGGCAACATCACGTACGGCTTCTGGGCCGACCCCGCGAAGAAGGGCGTGTTCCGGGTCTACGAGGAGTGGGCCGACGACGACGCGATGGCCTCGCACATGGCGTCCGAGCACATGGCCACGTTCCTGGCGGGCATGGGCACGTTGCCGATCACCGGCACCGAGCTCACCCAGCACCGGGTGGAGGAGTCGACCCGCCTGATGTGACGGAGCGGGTCGCGGCGGTTGGCGCTGCGACCGAGCTTCGACGAACTGCGGCGGCCTCAGGCCGCCGCAGCCTCGACGTTGTCGAGCAGGTAGTCCGCCGCGGCGGACAGGCCGGTGACGCCGGGGCTGTCGGGCAGCCGGTCGAGCGCCGCACGACCCTGGTCCGCGAACGCCCGGGCCCGGGCGATCGTGGCGGCGATGCCGTCGCCGTCCCGCACGATGTCGATGGCCCGGCGGCGGGACACGTCGTCGAGCGGCACCGAGTCCCGGCCGTCGGACAGCAGCGCGCCGCCCAGGAGCGACCGCAGCTCGGCGCCGCGCTCCGAGGCGAGCGTGAGGATCACCGGGAGGGTGTAGACGCCCTCCTCCAGGTCGTGGCCGGCGGGCTTGCCGAGCGTGGCCTCGGTGGCGACCAGGTCGAGCACGTCGTCGACGAGCTGGAACGCCATGCCGTACGACAGGCCGAAGTCGGTCAGTGCGTCGGTGTGCTCCCGGGGCAGCTCGGCCACGATGCCGCCGATGCGGCACGACGAGGCGAGCAGCGAGGCGGTCTTGCCCTCGATGGCCCGGAGGTAGGACTCCTCGGTGCGGTCCAGGTCGAAGGCGTGGCGCAGCTCGAGCACCTGGCCCTCGCACAGGCGGCCGATCGTGGCGGCGAGCAGGCCGGCCACCTCGACGCCCAGACCGGCGGCGAGCTCCGATGCCCGGGCGAGCAGGAAGTCGCCGGCGAGGATCGCCTTCAGGTTGCCCCAGCGGGCGTTGACGCTGTCCACGGTGCGGCGGACGACCGCCTCGTCCATGACGTCGTCGTGGTACAGCGAGCCCAGGTGGACCAGCTCCACGGCGACGCCGCCCGTGACGGCGGCCGGGCTGGCCGGTGCGTCCACGGTGAGGGCGGTGGCCGCCGCGGCGATGCAGAAGCCGGGCCGGACGCGCTTGCCGCCCGCCGCGATCAGGTGCGACGCGATCTCGGTGAGGAAGTCGTCACCCGAGCGCACGGCGGTCGTGAGCTCTGCCTCCACCCGGGCCAGGTCGTCGGCCATGGAGGGCATGACCTGGAGCGGGTTCTGGTCGGCCACGGCGCCAACTTACCCGTCGGCACCCCGGGGCCCCCACCGCCGGGTGTCACAGGCGGCCCCTGAGCCTGCCGGGCTGCCGGTGGCGTGGCGAGCTCGGTGGCGCGGTGGCGGGCGGCCGGTTCGCCTGTCCGGCGTCACAGGGACGGGCGCCCAGATGTCACACAGGAGACCCCGGAAGGGCGGGAACGGCTCGAGGGGGTCGGGCGTTACACTGATCCAACGTCTTCTTGGGAGGCACTCAGTGTTCGAACGTTTCACCGACCGGGCCCGTCGGGTGGTCGTGCTGGCCCAGGAGGAGGCTCGCCTCCTCAACCACAACTACATCGGGACCGAGCACATCCTCCTCGGCCTCATCCACGAGGGTGAGGGGGTCGCGGCCAAGGCGCTCGAGTCCCTCGGGATCTCCCTCGAGGCGGTGCGCCAGCAGGTGGAGGAGATCATCGGTCAGGGTGGCAGCTCGCCGTCGGGCCACATCCCCTTCACGCCTCGGGCCAAGAAGGTCCTGGAGCTCTCGCTGCGGGAGGCCCTGCAGCTCGGCCACAACTACATCGGCACCGAGCACATCCTGCTCGGGCTGATCCGCGAGGGCGAGGGCGTGGCCGCCCAGGTGCTGGTCAAGCTCGGCGCGGACCTGTCCCGCGTCCGCCAGCAGGTCATCCAGCTGCTGTCGGGCTACCCGGGCTCGTCCAACCAGCCCCAGAGCGGCGAGAAGGCCGGCGCCACCTCGGGCGGCTCCGGCGCCGAGGCGCCGTCGGGCTCGCTGGTGCTCGACCAGTTCGGCCGCAACTTCACGCAGCTGGCCCGGGACAAGAAGCTCGACCCGGTGATCGGCCGCGACCGCGAGACCGAGCGCATGATGCAGGTGCTGTCGCGCCGCACCAAGAACAACCCGGTGCTCGTCGGCGAGCCCGGCGTCGGCAAGACCGCCATCGTCGAGGGCCTGGCCCAGGCGATCGCGGCCGACCAGGTGCCCGAGACCCTCAAGGACAAGCAGCTCTACACGCTCGATCTCGGCGCGCTGGTCGCCGGCTCCCGCTACCGCGGCGACTTCGAGGAGCGCCTCAAGAAGGTCCTCAAGGAGATCAAGACCCGCGGCGACATCATCCTGTTCATCGACGAGATCCACACGCTCGTCGGTGCCGGTGCGGCCGAGGGCGCGATCGACGCCGCCAGCATCCTCAAGCCCATGCTGGCCCGCGGCGAGCTGCAGACCATCGGCGCCACCACGCTCGACGAGTACCGCAAGCACCTCGAGAAGGACGCCGCGCTGGAGCGCCGCTTCCAGAAGGTGCTGGTCGACGAGCCGTCGGTCGCCCACACGATCGAGATCCTCAAGGGGCTGCGCGAACGCTACGAGCAGCACCACCGGGTGACGATCACCGACCAGGCGCTGGTCGCCGCGGCCAACCTGGCCGACCGCTACATCTCCGACCGCTTCCTGCCCGACAAGGCCATCGACCTCATCGACGAGGCCGGCTCCCGCCTGCGCATCCGCCGCATGCAGACGCCGCCCGACTACCGGGAGATCGAGAGCGAGCTGGCGGACGTCGTCCGTCAGAAGAAGGAGGCCGTGGAGTCCCAGGACTTCGAGGCCGCCGGCCAGCTGCGCGACCGGGAGAAGGAGCTCCTCGCCAAGAAGGAGGAGAAGGACCTGGAGATGAAGGCCGCCGGCGTGGACCTCTTCGACGAGGTCGACGAGGAGGCCATCGCCGAGGTGCTCTCGCTCTGGACCGGCATCCCCGTCTACAAGCTGACGGAGGAGGAGACCACCAAGCTCCTCCGCATGGAGGACGAGCTCCACAAGCGGGTCATCGGCCAGGAGGACGCCATCAAGGCCGTCAGCCAGGCGATCCGCCGCACCCGTGCCGGCCTCAAGGACCCCAAGCGCCCGTCGGGCTCGTTCATCTTCCTGGGGCCGTCCGGCGTCGGCAAGACCGAGCTCGCCAAGACGCTCGCCGAGTTCCTGTTCGGCGACGACCAGGCGATGATCAGCCTGGACATGTCGGAGTACATGGAGAAGCACACGGTCAGCCGACTGGTGGGTTCGCCCCCCGGCTACGTGGGCTACGAGGAGGGTGGCCAGCTCACCGAGGCCGTCCGCCGCAAGCCGTTCTCCGTGGTGCTCTTCGACGAGATCGAGAAGGCCCACCCCGACGTCTTCAACACGCTGCTGCAGATCCTCGAAGAGGGTCGCCTGACCGACTCGCAGGGTCGCTCGGTCGACTTCCGCAACACCGTGCTGATCATGACGTCCAACCTGGGCACCGCCGATCTCCGCAAGGCGAACGTCGGCTTCTCCAAGCGGGACGAGGCCGTCACGTACGAGCGCATGAAGGAGAAGGTCAACGAGGCGCTGAAGGCGCACTTCCGGCCCGAGTTCCTGAACCGCATCGACGACGTGATCGTCTTCCACGAGCTCAGCCAGGCCGAGGTCATCCAGATCGTCGACCTGATGATCGAGCGGGTCACCACGCAGATGGCGGCCCAGGGCATGGGCCTGGAGGTCACGCCGGCCGCCAAGGTCTTCCTCGGCGAGCGGGGCTACGACCCCACGCTGGGCGCCCGTCCGCTGCGGCGGGCCATCCAGCGGCTGGTCGAGGACCCGCTGTCGGAGCGCCTGCTGTGGAAGGAGTTCCACGCCGGCCAGACGATCGTGGTCGACGTCGAACCCGACCCCGAGGACGACGGCCAGCTCCACGCCGTGTTCCGTGCGGTGGAGGGCTTCACGCCCCCGCCCATCGAGGAGCTCGCCGCCACCGGCGACTGAACCCCTCGCTCCAGAACCCGTGCACGGCCCCCGGCTCACGCCGGGGCCGTGCCGCGTCCGGGCGCTCGATCGCGGCTCGGTCCGCTCGTCGACCACTTCCTGGCGATCAGGGCGTCGAGGGTCTGATCGCCGGCGACTCGGGACCGAAGTCCCTACCGGTCGGCCCTCCCCCCTCCTAGGTTGTGCTCGAGGAGAGCGAAGGGGGATGGGCATGGATGGTCCCGAGGATCGACCGGACCGCCGTCACCGACGGGTCGTCCGGCCGAGGTGGCGGTCGGCGTTCGTGGTCGTCGTCGCGGCGATCGCCGCGGTGGCGCTGGCCGGTTGCTCGAACACCCCGCAGGCGGTCATCAACGTGCCGGGGAACTACGTGGCGGACCTCTGGGAGAACATGAAGCTCTTCCCGGGGGGTGCGACCGGTGCCGCGGTCGTGTGCCTGGACACCCCGTCCGCGCTCCACTTCGAGACGGGTGAGGGGAGCGAGGGCGGCGTCGGCCGGATCACGCTCGACTGGGACGGCACGCAGTACCAGACGGAGAACGTCCCGATCACGGTCACGCTGACCACGCCGGTCCTCGAGCCCGGCTGCGGTGTCGTCACGTTCAGCCCCGACTGCTGCCACGTGGACCACTACCTCGCCATCAAGGTCACCAAGGTCTGAGCTGCTGGGGCCCGGCCGCCGAGCGCCGCCGGACCCGGTCGAAGGAGGACGGCAATGGGAAGGATCGACATGACTCCTGCGATGACCGGGAGCCGACGCAAGGCCGGCCGCACGATCGCCGTGGCCGTCGTGGCGCTGCTCGGCCTGGTCGCGATCTCGTGTTCGACCACGCCGCGGGCGGTGCTCAACGTCCCCGGCACGTACGTGGCCGACCTGTGGCAGCCGGTGCTCTGGTCGCCGAGCGGCGTGGGCTTCGCCGTCGTGGTGATGTGCCTCGACGAGCCGTCTGCGGTCCACATCGGCACGGGTCAGGGCGGCGAGGGGTCGATCGGGTCGATCGACCTCGAGTGGAACGGCGTCCACCACACGGCCTCCGACCTCGGCAATCCGGTCACTCTGACCACGCCCGTGCTCGATCCGGGCTGCGGGCTCCTGAACTTCGGCGTGGACTGCTGCCACGTCGACCACTACCTGGCCGTCGAGGTCACCAAGGTCTGAGGAGCGCGGCGGTGCGCCGGTTCGGGCGCACGAGCTGGGGAGGGAGTCCCATGATCGATGTGAAGGTGGAGCGTGGGTCGCGGATCAGCGGCCGGTGGGCCGGCCCGAGGTGGCTGGCGCTCGCGACGGCTGCCGTCGCGTTCCTCGGCCTCGTCGCGCCGGCCTGTGCACCCGGCACGCCGCAGGCCGTCCTGAACGTGCCGGGCACCTACGTCGCGGACCTGTGGCACCCGCCCGCGGGCTTCACCAACGGCGGGACGGGGGCGACCGTCCTGGTGTGCCTCGACGAGGCGGTGGCCGTCCGGATCCGCACGGGTGAGGGCGGCGAGGGGTGGATCGGATCGATCGACCTCGACTGGTACGGCACCCGCTACCACGCCGACTCCGGCGGCAGCGTCACGAGCTTGACCACGCCGGTGCTCCCTCCGGGCTGCGGCACGCTGCGCTTCGACGTGGACTGCTGCCACGTCGACCACTACCTGGCCGTCGAGGTCGCCAAGGTCTGACCGCGCGGGTGCGCCCGCCGTTCTCGGGCACCACGGGCCGGTGGTCGGTCGCTGGTGGCCGAGTTCGGCTGCTGCGACGGCCGAGGCCATCCCGCCGCAGCGCGTTCGGGCCGGTCAGCCGACCTCGCCGCCCTCGGCCCACGTGCCGGCGAGCGACGACGGCTCGGTGCTCGCACCGATGCGGTCGAACAGGCCCGCTTCGAGCGCCTCCATCAGGTCGCCGCCCGGACCGCCCACCTGCATGCCCGGCGCCACGAGCTGCGGGCTGCCGTCGCACTGCGGGCTCGGTTCCCGCAGCGGGAGGTCGTCCAGGTCGAACACCTCGGGGTCGGGGTTCGTGGCGCCGAGCGACGCAGCGATGTTGTTGGCGTTGCGGTCACGCGGCGTGAGCCACCAGCCGTCGCCCGACGGGCCCTCCGCCGGCGCGCCTAGGAAGCGCCACTCCAGGAACCGCATGATCGACGTGTGGTCGTAGAGCCGGTGGTCCACGAAGCCGGGTCGTGAGTACGGCGACGCCACGATCGTCGGGACGCGGAAGCCGGCCTGGCCGAAGTTGGTGCCGTCGTCGTCCGACGCCAGCAGGTCGGGCAGGACCGGCGGGGCCACGTGGTCGAAGAACCCGCCCCACTCGTCGTAGGTGAGGACGAACATGCCCTTCTCCCACTGCGGTGAGCGGGTGAAGGCACGGAACACGTCGCGCAGGAAGCGCTGACCGGCAGCCGGGTCGCAGAGCGGATGGTCGTCGGCCTGCCACCACGGCATGTACGGCGGGTCGATGAACGTGACGGACGGCAGCTGGCCGGCATGGCACGCCTCGAAGTACTCGTCGATGGCGCCGAACATGGGCGTGAGCCGCTCGCCGTAGAACGCCAGCGACGGCAGGTCCGCCGAGAAGGACCGCACCGGCACCCGGGCCGAGATGAGGCGGTCCCAGATCGTCGGCCACTGGTGCCCGAGCTCCTTGATGGGGATGTAGTTGTTCGTGTAGCCGCCCGACTGCGCGCCGTGGAGGTAGCGACGGTTCGGCTGCGTGGAGGACAACAGCGAGCAGTGGTACCGGTCGAACGTCGTGAACCGGCGGGCGAGCCGTGCGTGCAGCGGCAGGTCCTGCGGCGCCATGTGACCGAGCGCGAACTCGTCGTTGTTCGACCCCTCGGCCAGGAAGCCGCCGTCACGCTGAGCCCGTCCCGCCGTCCAGCTGTGACCGGGATCCTCGAAGCCGCAGCCCCGGTAGCCGACCGGGCTGGCCCCGCCGGCCATCGAGAACGTGCTGACGGCGTGCCCCTCGGGGTCGAGGTAGGTCTGGTCGGGCGCGGCGTCGATCGTGAAGCCGCCGCCGTAGTTCGTGCGCCCGCGTTCGTGGTAGCCCTCGTCGTCGCGCAGCCATCCGAACCAGTGGTCGAAGCTGCGGTTCTCCATCATCAGGATCACCACGTGCTCGATCGGCGACTCGGACGCCACCAGGTCGAGCATGTTCCCCTGGGGCAGGGACGTGGGGAAGTACTCGGCGCCGATGCCAGGCCCGCTCGAGCCCGGCACGCAGCCCGTGCCCGCCAGTCCGAGCGCGGCGCCCGCTCCCAGCAACCCGCCCGCCTGCAGGAACCTCCGCCGATCGATCGACCCGTCGCCCGTCATGTCCACCCTCCGTCCGCCCCGGTCCTGGCGTTGCGGGTCCCACCCCCGAACGCCGTTCCGATCTGGCCAGTGTGGCAGATCGCCCGACGCCGGTCCCGGCCGGATCGACCGGGCTGCGAGCGGTCGAGGGGCGACGGACGAGCGGCACGGCTGCGATCGGACGCCGGTCGGCACGGGTAGCGTTGCCGGCCGTGCCAGTCCGGTCCCGCCCCCTGCCGCCCGGCGCCCGGAACCGGTCGCGGTGGTTGGTCCTGCTGGGCGTCTGCGTCGCCCTGGTCGCCGCGGCCTGCAGGACCGAGGTGGACGTCCACATCCGCGTGGCGTCCGACGGTTCGGGCGCCGTCACCGTGACCGTCGACCTCGACGCCGAGGCCGCGGCCCAGGTGGGCGACCCCGCCAACCTCTCGTTCGAGGACATGACCTCGGCGGGGTGGGAGGTCGACGGACCGACGAAGCGCGACGGCGGACTGCGGATCGTGGCGACGCGTGAGTTCGCCACCTCCGAGCAGCTGCAGGCGGTGCTCGACGAGATCGGCGGCGCCGACGGCGTGTTCAGCGGCACGTCGCTGGAGCGGACCGACGGGTTCGCGTCGAGCTCCACGGACTTCCGCACGCAGCTCCGCCTGTCGGGTGACCCGGCCCAGTTCTCCGACGAGCAGCTCACGCAGGTGCTCGGCGGCCTGCCGCTCGGCCGCACGCCCGAGGAGCTCGCCGCCCTGGGTGCGGATCGGCCCGACGCGGCGACGCTCACGGTCCGGGTCTCGTTGCCGGGCGGCGTCGACTCGTCGAGCGGCGACGTCGCGGACGGCACCGCCACGTGGACCGCCCCGCTCACGGGCGGCGTCGCCACCGACGAGGAGCTGACGGCGTCCGCCGAGGAGCGCCGTACGTCGACGCTCGTCCTCGCCGCCGCCGGCGCGCTGCTGGTCGTCCTGGCGGTGGTCGTCGCCGCGGTCGGCCTCACCCGTCGCAACGACTGACCGGCGCGACCGCTCCGGATCTCGGGACATTTCGCGCCCGCATCGGGCGCGAGTCGGCCCGAGTTCCAGGGCGTGCGCGACCGCTCCGGATCTCGGGACATTTCGCGCCCACAACGGGCGCGAGCCGACCCGAGTACGACTCGGGACG
The DNA here is from genome assembly GCA_023450775.1 of Actinomycetes bacterium. Classification (GTDB taxonomy): domain Bacteria; phylum Actinomycetota; class Acidimicrobiia; order Acidimicrobiales; family Microtrichaceae; genus Dermatobacter. The sequence goes on from JAEXGP010000176.1 coordinate 15,445, forward strand.
TCGGGAACACGTGTTCGACCCATCCGCGCCCCGCGTCACACCCGGCGCCTACCGTCGGCGGCCATGGCACGGACCAGGACCGTCTTCAGGTGCATGAGCTGCGGCGCCGGCGCGCCCAAGTGGTCCGGGCGCTGCGCGTCCTGCGGTGACTGGAACACGCTGTCCGAGGAGCTCGAGGTGGACGAGCCCACCGTCGTGGCGCTCGCCGCCTCCACGCCGCCCACCCCGATCACCCAGCTGTCGGCGGCCAGCGGCACCCCGGCGGCCTCGGGGATCGGCGAGCTCGACCGCGTGCTGGGCGGCGGCCTCGTCCCGGGCAGCGTCACGCTCCTGGGCGGCGAACCGGGCGTCGGCAAGTCCACGCTCGTGCTCCAGGTGCTGGCCGCCCGCGCGCGGGCGGGCTCCCGAGTGCTCTACGTGACCGGCGAGGAGTCGGTCGACCAGGTGCGCCTCCGGGCCGAGCGGGTCGGCGCCCTGCACGACGACCTCCTCCTGGCGGCCGAGACCGCCATGGGCAACATCGGCGTCCACATCGAGGCCACGCAGCCCGAACTGGTCGTCGTCGACTCGGTCCAGACGCTGCACGACCCGCGCTTCACGAGCGCGCCCGGGTCGGTCACGCAGGTGCGGGAGTGCGCCCACCGCCTGGTGCAGATCGCCAAGTCCACCGGCACCACCGTGCTGCTCGTCGGCCACGTCACCAAGGACGGCCAGCTCGCCGGGCCGCGCGTGCTCGAGCACGTGGTCGACACGGTGCTGTCGCTCGAGGGCGACCGGCAGCACGACCTGCGCATCCTCCGCGCCACCAAGCACCGCTTCGGCTCCACCGACGAGATCGGCATGTTCTCGGTCCACGGCCGGGGTCTGGCCGACCTGCCCGACCCGTCGTCGCTGCTGCTCGGCGACCGGACGCCCGGTCTGCCGGGGTCGGTCGTGGTGCCGGCGCTCGAGGGCCACCGGCCGCTCCTGGTCGAGGTGCAGGCGCTCGTCGCCGCGTCCACGCTGGCGCAGCCCCGCCGGTCGGTGCAGGGGCTGGACTCCGGCCGGCTCTCGCTCCTGCTCGCCGTGCTGCAGCAGCGGGTCGGCGTGAACCTGTCCAAGCACGACGTCTACGCCATGACCGTCGGTGGTGTGAAGGTCGTCGAGCCCGGCGCGGACCTGGCGGTGTGCCTGGCCGCCGTGTCGTCGGTCAGCAATCAGGACGTCCCGGCCGGCCTGGTGGCGTGCGCCGAGGTCGGCCTGGGTGGCGAGCTGCGCCAGGTCAGCCGTCTGGAGCGACGGCTGGCCGAAGCCGCCCGGCTCGGCTTCACCACCGCGATCGTCCCCCACTCGGCACCCACCATGGCCGTCCCGTTGGAGGTGCTGCGAGCGCCCACGGTGCTGGCCGCCCTCCACCTGGCGGGACTCCGGGGCTGACCGCTCCCTGCCGCCGCACTCCGATGCCCGGCGCGCAGAGGACCGCCTAGACTGCGCCGATGGCGCTCCGCCGCAACCCCGAATTGCAGGCTGCGCTGGCCGCGGTCGCCCCGGGGCAGCCCTTGCGGGAAGGCCTGGACCGCATCCTCAAGGCCGGCATGGGTGCGCTGATCGTCATCGGCGACGGTCCCGAGGTGCTCAACATCTCCTCCGGCGGGTTCCTCGTCAACGCCGCCTTCTCGCCCCAGCGGCTGTCCGAGCTCGCCAAGACCGACGGGGCGATCGTGCTCACGCCCGACGCCGGCTACATCGCCCGGGCGAACGTCCACCTGGTGCCCAACCCGAACGTCCCCACCGAGGAGACCGGCACGCGGCACCGCACCGCGGAGCGGGTGGCCCGGTCGATCGGCGTGCCGGTGATCTCGGTGTCCGAGGACATGGCCGTGGTGACCGTCTACACCAAGACCGTCCGCTACCAGCTCGAGCCGATCACCTCGATCCTGAGCCGCTGCAACCAGGCCCTGCAGACGCTGGAGCGCTACAAGAACCGCCTCAACGAGGAGTCGACCAACCTCACGTCGCTCGAGGTCGAGGACCTGGTCACCCTGCGCGACGTCGTCACGCTCCTGCAGCGAGCCGAGCTCGTCGCCCGCATCTCCGACGAGATCGACCGCTACCTGGTCGAGCTCGGCACCGACGGCCGCCTGGTCCGCCTGCAGCTGCGGGAGCTCATGGCGGGCGTCGAGGACGAGCGCCGCCTGGTGGTCCTCGACTACCTGCAGGCCGACGCGTCGTGGGACCTCGAGCAGGCCATCGACACGCTGTCGGACCTGGACATGGAGGACCTCCTCGACCAGGACAAGGTGGCGCACGCGCTGCACCTGTCCGGCCAGACCGACGACATGGACGCACAGCTGCAGGCCCGCGGCTACCGCATGCTCGCCCGCATCCCTCGCATGCCCGAGGAGATGGCCGAGCGGCTGATCGCCCACTACGGCTCGCTCGAGAAGCTGAGCCGGGCGTCGGTGCAGGACCTGGCCTCGGTCGAGGGCGTGACCGACCACTGGGCGCTGACGATCAAGGACGCGCTGGGTCGCATCGCCGAGTCGAGCATCCTCGACCGCTACACCTGACCGACCGTGTCCGATCCCACGGAGCCGGCGCCCCCGCCCGACGAGGTCGGCGGGCGCGCCGTGGTCTCGCTGTCGACGCCCGCAGAGTGGTCCGCCTGGCTCGAGGAGCACGCCGACACGTCCGACGCCATCTGGCTGACCGTGTGGAAGCAGGCCGCCGGACCGGACGCGCTGGACTACGAGTCAGCGGTGCTCGAGGCGGTGTGCCACGGCTGGATCGACTCCACCGTGAACGGGCTCGACGACCTGCGGTTCCTGATGCTCGTGTCGCCCCGGAAGGCCGGCAGCGGCTGGTCGGCGTCGAACAAGGCGCGGATCGAGCGGCTGGAGGCCGAGGGCCGGATGCGTCCCCGGGGCCGGGCGGTCATCGAGGCCGCCAAGGCCGACGGGTCCTGGACGCTGCTCGACTCGGTCGAGGCGCTGGAGGCGCCCGACGACCTCCTCGCCGCGCTCGACGAGGCCGGGGTGCGGGAGCTGTGGGAGGAGCAGCGGCCGGGCCGGCGCAAGCTCGTGCTGACGGCGCTGGTGCAGGCCAAGCGGCCGGCGACCAGGACCAAGCGCATCGACGCGGCCGTCGACGCCCTGGTCACCCGCGGCGAGCTGCCGTCCTAGTCTCGGCCCCGATGGAACTCACGCTGCCGTCCGGAACCGCCGCCTACATCGCCCGCACCGAGGGCGCCACGCGAGGCCTGGTGATCATCCCCGACGTGTGGAGCCTCCGGCCCCTGTTCACGCAGATGTGCGACGACCTCGCCGCCCGCACGGGCTGGAGCGTCGGGACGTTCGACATCTTCCCCGGCCGCGACCTGCCCGGCGAGGGCGATCCCGACGCCGGCCCGGCGCGCTTCGCGGTCATGCCCGAGATGTCGGACCGGGCGCTCCTCGGCGACGCCGTGGCGGTGGCCGACGAGATCGGCCTGGAGCACGTCGGGCTCATCGGCTTCTGCATGGGCGGCATGTACGCGCTCAAGGCGTCGTTCCTGGAGCGCTTCGACCGCATCGCCGCCTTCTACGGCATGATCCACGTGCCCGAGGCCTGGTCCGGCCCCGAGCACCGTGAGCCGCTCGAGGCGATCGCGGCCCGGGGCAACACCGCGGTCATGGCGGTCGTCGGCTCGGTCGACCCCTACACGCCGCCTGGGCACGTGCAGGAGCTGCGCGACCACGGGGTGGACGTCATCGAGTACGTCGGCGCCGACCACGGCTTCGTGCACGACGCCAGCCGCCCGAGCCACCGCCCCGACGACGCGGCCCACGCGTGGGACCGGGTGCTCGAGTTCCTGGCCGGCTGAGCGGGCACACCCTCGCAGCTCCGGCCGACTTCGTTCCCGCGACGGCACCCGTTCAGGTGCGGTGCTGGGAACAGAGCGGCGGCGGACGGCGGATCAGGACGAGCGGATCTCGAGCTCGCGGCGCTTGAGGATGCGGTACTGGCGGTCGTTCTGCTCGATCCAGCCCAGCCGCAGGAAGCTGGCGATCGCCTTGTTCACCCGCTCGCGTGAGGCACCCACCAGGCCGGCGAGCTCCTCCTGCGTGATCGGGATCTCGAAGTCGTCGCGGTCGCCGGCGAGCTCCAGCAGGTGCTTGGCCGTCCGGCCGGTGACGTCCAGGAAGAACGAGTCGGCGAGCGCCTCGTCGGTGGCGCGGATCCGCTGGCTCAGCAGGCGCACGACGGACCACAGCAGCTCGGGGCTGTCCTCCCAGAGCGCCTGCAGCACCTCGTACGGGATGCGGATGACGCTCGACTGCTCGAGCGCCCGGGCCTCGGCCGAGCGACCGAGACCGTCGAACAGTCCCATCTCGCCGAACAGGTCGCCGCGCTCCATGAGCGCCACCATGGACTCGCGCCCGTCCACGGACTTGTTGGCGATGGCGATGCGGCCGTCGATCACCACGTAGCAGGCGTCGGCTTCGGCACCCTCGCCGAACACGACGTCGTTGCGGATGAGCTCCATGCGGTCCGCCGCGTCGGCCAGGCGGCGGTGGTCCTCGTCGCTGAAGCGGTCGAACAGCTCGACGTTGCGGAGGAGGTCCATGTCGTTCACGCCGGGCATCGTACAGATTGCGAACTGCGTCACACACCAGCGAACCGTGAGTGATGTACCGCCGCTCAGCCGGACGGTCGCCGCCGTCAGGGCCGGTACCGTGCAGCCATGGCCGCCGACGGATCCGCAGAGGTGTGGTGCGTCGTGGTCGCCGCCGGTTCCGGCACCCGGTTCGGCGGCCCCAAGCACCTGGCCGACCTGCGCGGTCGGTCGGTGCTGCAACGGTCGGTGGACGTCGCGTCCCGCGCCGCGGACGGCGTGGTGGTCGTCCTCACCCCCGGATCCGAGACCGCCGTGGAGGGCGCGGACGCGGTGGTGGCCGGCGGCGACAGCCGGTCCGCGTCGGTGGCCAACGGGCTCGCCGCCGTGCCCGACGGTGCCGACGTCGTGCTCGTCCACGACGCGGCGCGGCCGCTGGCGTCCGACGCGTTGTTCGCCCGCGTGGTCGACGCGGTGAAGGGCGGCGCCGACGCCGCCGTGCCGGTGATCGCGGTCGTCGACACGATCCGCGAGGTCGACGGGGGCACCGTCGACCGTGACCGCCTCCGGGCGGTGCAGACGCCCCAGGGGTTCCGAGCCGTCGCGCTCCGCGCCGTGCACGACCGGGGTGGGCTGGCGACCGACGACGCCAGCCTGGTCGAGGAGGACGGCGGTCGGGTGGTGCTGGTCGAGGGCGAGCGCGCCAACCTGAAGATCACCGAACCGGCGGACCTGGCGGTGGCGGTCGCGCTGTTCGACCTGGGCCCCGCCGCTCGGGCCTCGCAGGGCGACAGCGCCACGTCGTCGGGGGGAGACTCGGCGTCGTGACCTTCCGGATCGGCAACGGCTTCGACGTGCACCGCTTCAGCGACGACCCCGACCGGCCGCTCGTGCTGGGCGGCGTGACGTTCCCGGGCGAGGTCGGCCTGCACGGCCACTCCGACGCGGACGTGATCGCGCACGGCGTCGCCGAGGCGCTGCTGGGCGCCGCGGGTCTGGACGACCTCGGCTCGCACTTCCCCGACACCGACGAGCGCTGGCGCGGCGCCGACAGCATGCAGCTCCTGGCCGAGGTGGTGCGGCTGGTGGCCGCCGAGGGCTGGTCGCCGGTCAACGTGGACTGCTCGGTGATCGCCGAGCGCCCCAAGCTGGCGCCCCGCCGGGCCGAGGTGCAGGCCGCGCTGTCGGCGGTCGTCGGCGCGCCGGTGACCGTGAAGGGGCGAAGGGCGGAGGGCATCGGCGGCCTGGGACGAGCCGAAGGCATCGCCTGCCTGGCCTCGGCGCTGGTCGAGTCGCGCATCCACTTCGTGTCCGGCACCGTGCCGGGCGACCGTCCCGATGGCGCGGGCGACACCGAGCAGACGAGGAGCACCTGATGGCCGGACGATCCCAAGGCGGTCGAGGCGCGAGCCGCGGCGGGTCCGTCCGCGGCGGGACCGGACGCGGTGCCGGCGGCAAGACCGGCGGCGGCAAGGGCGCGTCGAAGGGCCCGGCC
>JAEXGP010000196.1 GCA_023450775.1 Actinomycetes bacterium
CTCCAACAACGCGGGCCGTAGCGGCACGGCCGGGGCCAACGGTGCGACCGGTCTCACCGGTGGCGTGGGCAACGCCGGCATCGCCGGCGTGGCCTTCACCACGTGGGACAACGGCGCCACCGCCTGACGGTGATGACCTGACGGACGGTCGGGTGCGCGGCGGACCCCGCGCATCCGACCGCTCGTCGTCCAGATCGAGCCAGTGCAGATCGAACAGCCAGTGCGGATCGAAGCAGTGCGGAACGAGGGGCAGGAGATGGGTGCGATGAGCAGGAACGGATCCGGGTCCGGAGCGACCCGACGCAGGAGGGGAACACCGGCGCTGGTCGCCGTCATCGCCGCGGCGCTGGTCGCCGCGGTGCTGGCGATCCTGCCGTTCGGCGCGGACGCGCAGCCGGTGGCGAACCCGGGGCCGTTCAACCTCAAGATCAGCGGCGGCAACATCGCCATCAAGGACACGGACTTCGACCTCACGGCCAAGCCGCTGCCGGCCTGCTCGGACGGCGAGGACAACGACGAGGACGGTCTCACCGACTTCCCGGCGGACACGCAGTGCACCGCGGCGAACGACAACAGCGAGCTGGCCTCGGGCTTCCAGCCCAAGGAGGACACCACGATCGCCGGCTCGATCACCGGCACCGGCGCCATCTCGGTGCCGCAGAGCGGCGTCTACTTCCCGCCGGCGTACATCTCGGCCCAGGGCTCGGTGATCACCGCCACCATCCAGCCGACCGCGGCCGCCACCGGCAACCTGAACCCGCTGACCGGTGTGGCCAACGTGAACGTCTCGGTGCGGGTGAAGCTCGAGGGCAGCCCGTCGGGTGTCTCGCTCGGCAGCTCCTGCTTCATCGGTCCGATCACGCTGGCGCTGACCACGGGCACCACGAGCCCGCCCGCGCCCAACACGCCGATCACCGGCGTGCCCTACGACGCCTCCACCGGCGTGGCCACCATGGTCAACAACTCGTTCAACGTCCCCGGCGCCAGCGGCTGCGGTCCGCTCGGCCTGGGCAACGGTCCGATCAATGACGAGCTCGGCCTGCCGGCGGCCGCCGGCACCAACACGGCCATCCTCGTCGGCAGCGTCAACCCGATCATCGGCAAGGGCGTCAAGGCGGACTTCACCCCGTCGGTCACCACCGGCAACGCGCCGCTCACCGTGAACTTCAACGGCACCACGTCGACCGCCGCCAAGCCGATCGCCAGCTACGCCTGGGACTTCGGCAACGGCCAGACCGGCACGGGCTCCACGGCGTTCACCACCTACAGCACGCCCGGCACCTACGACGCCAAGCTGACGATCACCGACAGCGACGGCGACGTGGACTCCAAGACCGTCCAGATCACGGTCAACGCCCCGCCGAACTCGCCGCCCACCGCGGCCATCGGCACCTCGGGAACGTCGGGCAACGCGCCGTTCACGGTCAACTTCTCCGGGAGCGGCTCGTCGGACACCGACGGCACGATCGTCAGCTACGCGTGGAACTTCGGCAACGGCCAGACGGCGACCACCGCGGACGCGTCGACCACCTACAACTCGGCCGGCACCTACAACGCCACCCTGACCGTCACCGACGACAAGGGCGCCACCAACACGGCAACCCAGGTCATCACGGTGGCGCCCAAGCCCAACGTGGCGCCGACCGCGGTGGCCAACGTGGTGTCCGTCGTGGGCACGGTGCCCATGACCGTCAACCTCTCGGGTGCGAGCTCGAGCGACTCCGACGGCACGATCACCGGCTACGCATGGGACTTCGGCAACGGCCAGACGGCCACCGGTGTGACCACCCAGGTCACCTACACCACGGCCGGCACCTACACGGTGGGCCTGACCGTCACGGACAACCAGGGAGCGACCGGCACCCAGACGCTGCAGATCGACGTCTCGGAGAACCCGAACATCGCACCGACCGCGGTCGCCTCGGCCTCGGTCACCTCGGGCACGCTCCCGCTGTCGGTCGACTTCGACGGCACCGGCTCGTCCGACGTCGACGGGACGATCGTCAGCTACGCGTGGAACTTCGGCAACGGCCAGAGCGGCTCCGGGGCGACGGCGTCGACGACCTACTCGATCGCCGGCACCTACGACGCGGTCCTGACGATCACCGACAACAAGGGCGCGACCAGCTCGGCCCACACCACGATCGTGGTGAACAAGCCGCCGAACCAGGCGCCCGTCGCCCAGGTGGCCGCGACCCCGTCGACGGGCACCGCCCCGCTGCTCGTGCAGTTCAGCAGCGCCGGCTCCAGCGACGCCGACGGCGCGATCTCCAGCTACGCGTGGAACTTCGGTGACGGCCAGAACGGCACGGGGCCGAACCCGTCGCACGCGTACACGGCGGCGGGCACCTACACGGCCACCCTCACCGTCACCGACAACGAGGGCGCCACGGCGCTGAAGAGCACGACCGTCACGGTCGTGGCGCCGAACCAGCTGCCGACGGCGGTCATCCAGGCGACCCCGACGGCCGGACCGGCCCCGCTGCTCGTCAACGTCAACGGTGCGTCCTCGACGGACCCCGACGGCTCGATCGTCCAGTACACGTGGGACTTCGGCAACGGCGAGACGGCCTCGGGCCCGACGGCGTCGACCACCTACGCCAGCGCCGGCACCTACACCGTCCGGCTGACGGTCAAGGACGACAAGGGCGCCCAGCGCTCCGTGACGCAGGCGATCGTGGTGAGCGGCGCCAACGCCAAGCCGATCCCGGCGCTCCTGGCCCTGCCCACCTCGGGCGTCGCGCCGCTGCTGGTCACGGTCAACGCCACGGGCTCCTCGGACCCCGACGGCTCGATCGTCAGCTACCAGTGGGACTTCGGCAACGGCCAGACCGCCAACGGCCTGCTGAGCCAGGTCACGTACACGTCGGCCGGCACCTACACGATCACCCTCACGGTGAAGGACAACAAGAACGCCACCGCCACGGCCACGGAGACGATCGTCGTCGACCCGCCGCAGACGGTGACCGACCGTGTCCGCATCCAGTTCAACGGCGCACGCAACTACGCCTACGAGGGGCGGACGGCGACGGGCAACCTCTACCTGAACCGTGACGAGTTCGGCATCTCCCGGGTGGGCGGCAGCGCCACCTACGTGGGTCCGGGCGGATCGCAGGGCACGATCACCGTGGACCTGAACCGGTTCCTCTGGTTCAACTCCTTCCTCGGCTCCGTGTCGGTCAACGACCCGCAGAACGGCATCAACAACCTGTCGTCGCAGGTCGTGTTCGTCGCACTGTCGAGCCCGTCGGCCAACTCCGCCCGCCTGTCGGGCACCTGGTACGTGGGCGACCAGTGGTGGGACCCGGGCTCGGCGTTCAACTTCGCCTTCACCATCGACGACCGGGCCTGAGATCCGGTCCCGACCGCCCCAGCACAGGAGGCAGTGACGTGTCCTTCCACGACGTGTCCTTCCGCAAGGTGAGGACCACGATCGCCGTGGCGCTCGCCGCGGTCACGCTCGGCGTGGCCGCGGCGTGCACGCCGCCCACGACGGACCCCGGCGTCACCACCACGGCGCCGCCCACGTCCGTCCCGGGCGGCAGCTCCGCCGTGACCGCGATCGTGTCGGGGCGCCAGCACAACTGCGTGCTCCGCGCCAACGGCACGGTCCGGTGCTGGGGCAACAACAGCTTCGGCCAGCTCGGCAACGGGTCCTTCACGTCGTCCTCGACGCCCGTGAACGTCACCGGTCTCACCAACGTCACCTCGCTCGCCGCCGGCGGCTTCCACACGTGCGCGACCAAGGCCGACACCACCGTCGTGTGCTGGGGCAACAACGCCGACGGTCAGCTCGGCGACGGCAGCTGGACGACGTCCAACACGCCGGTCACCGTCTTCAACCTGACCGGCGCCACGTCGGTCGCGGTCGGGGGTTCGCACACCTGTGCGCTCAAGAACACCGGCACCGTCGTGTGCTGGGGTGACAACTTCAGCGGTCAGCTCGGGACCGGCTCGAACACGTCGGCCACGACGCCGCGCAGCGTCGCCGGGCTCACCGCGGCCTCGGCCGTGATCGCCGGCGACAACCACTCGTGCGCGCTCCGCACCAACAGCGGCGTGTACTGCTGGGGCGACAACGTCAACGGGCAGGTCGGCAACGGCACCTTCATCTCTGCGAGCGTCGCCGGACCGGTCACGGGCCTCGCCGGCGTCACCAGCGTGGTCGCCGGCGGCGGCTTCACCTGCGCCACCCGCACGGGCGGGCTCGGCCCGGTCTGCTGGGGCGAGAACCTCTACGGCCAGCTCGGCAACGGCCAGGTCCTCCCTCCGCCGCCGAAGGAGGGCGACCCGCCGCCCCCGCCGCTCAAGGAGAACACCCCGCAGATCGTCGTCGACATGGCCGCGGTCAGCGCGATCGGTCGGGGCTCCGACCACGCGTGCGCGGTCACGGCCGGCGGCGCCCTGTGGTGCTGGGGCCGCAACGACGCCTCGCAGCTGGGCGACGGCGGCACGGCAGCCAGCTCCTCGCCGGTCCAGGCGTTCTCGCTCGTCGGCGTCACGCGGGTGACCGGCGGCGACGCGCACACCTGCGTGCTACGCAACACCGGCGCCGTCCAGTGCTGGGGCTCCGGCACGTACGGGCAGCTCGGCGGCGGCAACAACAACTCGTCGGTCGCACCGGTCACGGTCGTCGGCCTCTGATCCGGTTCAGCCGGGGGCCGTCCTTCCCTCAGGCGGGGTGGCCGTCCTTCCCTCAGGCCGGGTGGCCGTCCCTCCCTCAGGCCGGGTGGCCGGGCGCCACGCGGGTCGCCTGGCGCAGGCCGAACCACCGCTCGTCCGCCCGGGGCGCCTCGCCGCCCTCGGGATCCAGCACCACCGCCACGTGGTCGCCGCAGTCGTGGTGGTCGAACACGCGCCCGCCGAACCAGTCGAGGCCCTCGATCACCGGGGCGCCGCCCGGTCCGTCCCGCAGGGCGAGGCCGACGAACTTGTCGGCGCCGCCGTGCGGCAGGTGGTCCGCCGTCTCGCCCCCGAAGCGCTCGGCGAGGCCGAGGTCGCCCTCGCGCAACACGTGCACGACCAGGTGCTCCGCCGCCATGGCCGCGGCGAACGTGTGGTTCACCTTGGACATGAGCACCGCGAACCGCGGCGGACGGATGCTCACCTGCGTGGCGAAGCCGACCATGCAGCCGACCGGGCCACCGTCGGCGTCGCGGCAGGTCACCACGTACATCGGCGAGTCGATCGACCGCATCAGCTCCTGGAACGAACCGCTCATCGCGCCTCCTCCGCCACCCGGCCGACCAGCTCGACGGTCCGGTCCAGCTCCTCGGTCGTGTTCAGGTAGTGCACCGAGGCCCGGACCATCTCATCGATCCCCCGCGAGTCCAGGTCGATCCGTGCGAACGCCGCGTTCGACGTCCACACCTGCACCGCCTCCTCGGCGAGCGCGGTGCGCACGGCGTCGGGCGCCACGCCCTCGACGGTGAACGTGACGATGCCGCAGCGTCGTACGCCCCGGTCGCGGACGGTCACGCCGCGGATGTCGTCCAGCCCGGCACGGAGGTGGTCGGCCAGCGCACCGACACGGCGGCTGATCGGCTCCAGGCCGATCGCCAGCGCGTAGTCGACCGCGGCACCCAACCCCAGCAGGCCCGCCACGGAGTGCTCGAATCGCTCGAAGCGCGCCGCGCCGTCCGGGAACCGGTACGACGTCGCGCCGGTCCACTCCGCCCCCGCCGAGCCCAGCGGCGTGAGCTGCTGCGCCACCTCGGTGCGCACGTACAGGAAGCCGGTGCCGCGCGGCGCCCGCAGGTACTTGCGTCCCGTCGCCGTCAGCACGTCGCAGCCGATCTCCGTCACGTCGATCGGGAGCTGGCCCGTCGACTGGCAGGCGTCGAGCAGGAACGGCACACCGGCCGCACGGCATCGGGCGCCGACCTCCTCGGCCGGGTTGACCAGCCCGCCCTGCGTGGGCACGTGGCTCACCGCGACCAGCCGGACGCGCGGGTCCTCGAGCTCCCGTTCCAACGCGGCCACGTCGACCCGGCCGTGCTCGTCGTCGTCGACGATCCGGACCTCCACACCCATGCGGTCCCGCGCCACGAGCAGGTTGAGCACGTTGGTGACGTACTCGGACCGGCACGTGAGCACCACGTCGCCGGGCCGCCACGGGAACGACCAGAACGCGGACTCCCACGCGTCGGTCGCGCTGGTCGTGAACGCGACCTCGTCGGGCCGCCCGCCCACGAGCTCGGCGATGGAGGCCCGGGCCAGCGCCAGGTCGTCGACCCGGGCGGCCGCGGCCTCGTAGCCGCCCAGACGGGCCTCGTCCGTGAGGTGCGCGACCACGACGTCGAGCACCGGCGTCGGCGACGGCGAGGCGCCGGCGTGGTTGAGGAGCACCCGCTCGGCGGTCGCGGGCGTGTCCGCCCGAACCCGGTCGAGATCGATCCCGTCGGGACCGCTCACGCGCGGGTCGACCCCTCGGATCCCACCGCTCCGTCGGCGGCCGGCGGAGCGGTCGCCGGATCGGTCGCCGGCAGCAGACCGTTGCCCGAGAACCCCGTCCACAGCAGCGAGGTCAGGTACTGCACGAGGTCCTTGCGGCTCAGCGTGCGGCGGTCGAGCCACCACTCGGTCGTCACGTGGACCATGCCGAGCACGCCGTACGCCCACGGCTCAGCGGGGCCGGAGTCCGAGCCCTGCTCGCGCAGCCACTCGCCGAGGGCACGGGCGACGACCACCCCGACATCGCTCACCAGCCGGCGGTCCTCCAGTCGTCGCCCCGCGCCGAACGATCCCTCGGACAGGAAGCGGTAGATGTGCGGGTCCGACTCGATGAAGCCGACCCACGCGTCGATCGCCCGCTCGACCCGTTCCCGCGTGTCCTCCGACGTCGCCCAGGCCTCGCCGAACCGCGCGATCAGGTCGCGGGTGAAGCGGGTGGCGAGCGCGTCGGCCAGGCCGGCCTTGTCGCCGAAGTTGGCGTAGAGGATCGGCTTGGTGATCCCGGCCTCGTGGGCGATGTCCTCCATGGACACGCCCGCGCCGTCGCGACGGATGGCCACGACCGCAGCGTCCAGCAGCTCCTCCCTCCGCTCGGACCGGGACTCCTTGGTCCGCTTCTTGCGGTCAGACACGGGACCCCGTACCGAGCTCGGAGCCGGATCCTTCGCTCACCTCGGCGAACAGGTCGGGGAAGACTCGTGCGACCCGCGTGACCAGGTGGGCGCCGTACGGGCCGTCGAACTCCGACACGTCCTCGCCGTCCCACCGATCGCCCCGGTCGCGCCGCGGCGTGCCCGTCGCGCCCGGGAGCGCGGTGACGTGCACGTCCCAGCCCGGGTCCAGGAAGAGCGGCATGGAGATGCGGTCCGACGTCGGGGCCACCACGCGGTGCGGCGTGGCGACGAACCGTCCGGCGCTGAGGCGCTCGACCATGTCGCCCAGGTTGCAGACGAGGGCGTCGGGCTCGGGCGGCACCTCGACCCACCGGCCGTCGACGCGCACCTCCAGGCCGCCGGTGGCGTCCTGGGCCAGCAGCGTCAGCAGGCCGTAGTCGGTGTGCTCGCCCACGCCCCACGCCGACCGGTCGCGACCCGCGGCGGGGTAGTGGAAGATGCGGAAGAGCACGGTGGGGTCCGCGCACCACGCGTCGAACCAGTCGGGCCCCAGGCCCATGCCGATCGCGAGGCCGCGCAGGACGGTGCGGCCCACCTCGGTGACCGTGCGGATCCACTCGAGCACCAGCGCCCGCAGCTCGGCCGGTCGCTCCGGGAACAGGTTGGCTCCGTGCAGCGGCGTGCCGGCCAGGACCCGGGAGTCGTCGGGTGGCAGCTCGGTGCCGAAGTAGATGCCCTCCTTGGCGTCGGGCACGCCCGACGTCAGCTCGCCCCCGACGGGGAACCAGCCCCGCCAGGCCCGCCCGCCGTGGGACATGGCGATGCGGGCCTTCTCCTGCTCCGGGAGGGCGAAGAAGGCGCGGGCCGTGGACTCGAGCGCCGCTCGCAGGCCCGGGTCCACCCCGTGGCCCACCACCTGGAACACCCCGGGTCCCTCGCACGCCTCGACGATCCGGGCGGCGGCGAGGTCATGCCGCGGGCCGTCCTGATCGAGCGCACGCCCGGACAGGGCGGCGATGTCGATCGTGGGGATCTCGACCGGCTGGGGCACGAACCACGTTGCCACAGGGCGGGGGCGCGGGCGAGCGTCGTTCGGGGTCCGGATGCCCGGACGCGGAGGTCGCGCCCGAACAAGGTTCAGGGGCGCTTGACGGTGTCGGGCCCAGCCCGCAGACTTGTGCGGTCGACCGTCCGCTGGCTGTGCGGGCGTTGGGGAGGGCACTTCGATGAAGCGTGCAGGGCGATCGCGTACCGGGCGGTTCTTCGCGGCCATGGCGGCCGTGGTGGCGGTGTGCACCGTGGCAGGTCTGGTGATCCTGCCCGGGGCGCAGGCGCAGAAGGTGGCCAACCCCGGTTCGTTCTCGATCACACCGACCCTCGGGTCGCTCACGATCCGCAACCTGCTGTTCGACCTGACGCCGCACCCGCAGGCGCAGTGCTCGGACGGCATCGACAACGACGGTGACGGCCGCGTCGACGCCGCCGACGGCGAGTGCAGCCTGGTCGGCGCACCCGCCGGCGCCACGATCGCGGACGACGACAGCGAGCTCGCCTTCGGCTTCCAGCCGAAGGCGGACGTGTCGATCACCGGCCAGATCGCCGCCAACGGCGCGGTCACGGTGCCCACCTCCGGCATCGTGTTCCCGCCCGGCTACGTGCCGATCAAGGACCCGTTCAACGGCATCGTCTACGTCGTCAAGGCGACGGTCACCGCGACCGTTCCCGCCACCGGCGTGCTGGACCCGCTGACCGGCAAGATCGATCTCCAGGTCAAGATCCAGGTGCAGCTCGAGGGCGAGCCCATGGGCGTCGGCCTGGGTTGGGACTGCAAGATCGGCCGGCCCACCGACCCGATCACCCTCAACCTGACCACCGGCCCGTCCGGCACGTTGACCGGGACGCCCTACAGCCCGTCCAACGGCAATGCTCGCCTGGTGGACGGCGTGTTCTCGGTCCCCGGCGCCACCGGCTGCCCGGTGGGCCTGGTCAACATCAACCAGATCATCAACGACCAGAT
This sequence comes from Actinomycetes bacterium, assembly GCA_023450775.1. Classification (GTDB taxonomy): domain Bacteria; phylum Actinomycetota; class Acidimicrobiia; order Acidimicrobiales; family Microtrichaceae; genus Dermatobacter. The sequence continues at coordinate 9,085 of JAEXGP010000196.1, forward strand.
GCAGCTGCCGTCGCCGTCCGGCGCCAACCGGGCGTCGATCAACGGGATGACGACGCCGCTCATCCAGCGGGGCATCATCCCCCGGATCACCACGGATCCGGGCAACCCGTCGGGTCCCGCCCCGCTCACGGTCCTCTTCGACGGGTCGAGCTCCACGGCCAAGGCCCCGGCGACGTACAAGTGGACCTTCCCCGACGGCTCGGTGCAGACCGGCGTGAGCGTGACCAAGACGTTCACCACGCTCGGTGCTCAGGTCGTGACCCTCACGGTGACCGATGCCGACGGCGACTCGGCGACGGTCACCAAGAACGTCTCGATCCAGCCGGGCACCACCACGACCACCGCGGCGCCGACGACCACGACGACCACTGAGGCGCCGACGACCACGACGACGACTGAGGCGCCGACGACCACGACGACGACCGAGGCGCCGACGACCACCACGACGACGACCACTCCGGCCGGCGGTCGTGACCGTGCCACGGTCACCGTGACCGGCCGTACGACGTACTCCAACGGCGGCGAGTCCTCGTCCGGCGACGTCAGCGTCGTCCGCGACACCATCGGCGTCGTCTCGGCCCGGGGCAGCCTCACGCTGCCGGGGTCGAGCACGGGCAACGCGACGGTCAACGTGGACGTGCAGCGGTTCTGGATCTTCCAGCTGTGGACCGGCCAGGTGAGCGTGTACGACCCGGGTGCGTCGGTGTCGGTGGCCGCGCCGGTCTTCGGTCAGGTGTTCGGGGCCTCCGGCACCAACGCCGTGGCGGGTAGCTCGAGCTGGTTCACGCTCGGGCAGTTCCCCGACCTCATCAAGCCGTTCACGCTGAGCTGGAGCGTCGACGACGTCTCCTGACCCGACCGCACCCGTGGCGGGCGGTGGCCCGCTGCGGGGCGTGAGGATCGTCGAGCTCGCCGGCCTGGGCCCCGCCCCGTTCGCGGCCATGGTGCTGGCCGACCTGGGTGCGGACGTGCTTCGCATCGACCGGCCCACGTCCACGCCGCTCGTCCCCGATGCGCAGCGCCCCGATCACGCCCCCGAGGCCGGCCCGACCGAGGACGGCCCGACCGGTGTGCCCAACCCGTACGACCTGCTGAACCGGAGCCGCCTCGGCGTCGGCGTGGACCTCCGTGACCCGCGGGGCTCGGCGCTGGTCCGCACGCTGGCCGGCGGTGCGGACGTGGTGATCGAGGGCTACCGCCCCGGCGTCGCCGAGCGGTTCGGGCTCGGCCCCGACGACCTTCTGGCCGCCAACCCGCGCCTGGTCTACGGCCGCATGACCGGGTGGGGTCAGGACGGCCCGCTCGCACCCCGCGCGGGCCACGACCTCACCTACCTGGCCCTCGCCGGGGTGCTCGCCCACGTGGGCCGGGCCGACCAGCCGCCCACGCCGCCGCTCAACCTGGTGGCGGACTTCGGCGGCGGCGGCATGCTGCTCGCGCTCGGTGTGCTCGCCGCGCTCGTCGAGCGCGCCACGTCCGGCGCCGGTCAGGTCGTCGACGCCGCCATGGTCGACGGCGCCGCGCTGCTCATGGCGCCGCTGTTCGGCGCGTGGTCGTCCGGGTTCTGGTCCGCGGAGCGGGGCACCAACCTGCTGGATTCGGGGGCACCGTTCTACGACTGCTACCGCTGCGCCGACGGCGGGTGGCTGGCGGTCGCGGCCATCGAGCCGCAGTTCTACGCGGAGCTGCTCGACGGACTCGGCCTGGTCGGCGAGGAGCTGCCCGAGCAGCACGACCAGGCCGGCTGGCCCCGCCTCCGGGAGCGGTTCACGGAGGTGATCGGCGAACGTCCCCGGGACGAGTGGGCCGAGCGGTTCGCGGACCGCGACGCCTGCGTGGCGCCGGTGCTCGACATGGGCGAGGCACCCGAGCACCCGCACGCGGTGGCGCGCCGGGGCTTCGTCGACGTCCACGGCGTGCCGCAGCCCGCGGC
>JAEXGP010000274.1 GCA_023450775.1 Actinomycetes bacterium
GACCGGCGCAGGAATAGGGTCACGGTCATGGCGCACGACCTGGTGATCCGTGGAGGGCGGTTGGTGGACGGGACCGGAGCTCCGGCCCGCGACGCCGACGTGGTGGTCGACGACGGCATCGTCACCGACGTCGTCGAAGCGGGCACCGCCGGAGCCGGCGATCGCGAGATCGACGCGGACGGCCTGGTCGTCACTCCCGGCTTCGTGGACCTCCACACCCACCTGGACGCCCAGGTCGCGTGGGATCCGTTCGGCACCAGCTCGTCCTGGCACGGCGTCACGAGCGTGGTGATGGGCAACTGCGGCGTCACGTTCGCGCCGTGCAAGCCGGGGGACCGCACGTACCTGGCCGACATGATGGAGTCGGTCGAGGACATCCCCGCCGAGGCGATCATGGCCGCGCTGCCCTGGGACTGGGAGACCTACGGCGGCTACCTCGACAGCCTGGAGCGCACGCCCGGCGCCATGAACGTGGGCGGCATGGTCGGACACTGCGCGCTCCGCTACTGGGCCATGGGCGACCGCTCGATGGACCCCGACGCCACCCCGACGGCCGCCGAGCTCGAGGAGATGGTCGGCCTGCTCGACGAGGCGATGGCCGCGGGCGCCCTGGGCTTCTCCACCTCACGGACGCTGCGCCACAAGGTGCCCGACGGCCGTCAGGTGCCCGGCACCTTCGCCGACCGCGAGGAGCTCCTCACGCTGGCCGGCGTGCTGGGTAGCTGGCAGCGGGGCATCTTCGAGAGCGCGCCGCGATTCGACGGCGAGGGTCCGTCGGAGCCCCGTTGCCGGTCCGAGCTGGAGTGGATGCGCGAGGTGGCGCTGCGCACCGGGCGCCCGGTGACGTTCAACCTCACGCACACGTTCGAGAACCCCGAGCACCACCGTCTCGCGCTCGAGCTCGCCCGGGCCGCCAACGCCGAGGGCGCCATGATCCGCCCGCAGACCACGTCCCGCGGGATCGGCGTGCTGTTCTCGCTCCAGTCCGCCACCCCGTTCGGCCGCCATCCGTCGTGGGCCGCGCTCCGGGACCTGGACCTGGACGGCCGGCTGGCCGCCATCCGCGATCCACAGACCCGTGCCCGGCTCATCGCCGAGGCCGAGTCCGCCCCGACGGCCGACGAGCTCGCGCGCTTCTTCGTGACAGGCGTCGACGGCGTGCCGGGCCAGCGCGACGGCATCGCCCGCTACGACTGCGAGCCCCGCTCGGCGCTGCCGGCGGTGGCCGCCGAGCAGGGCGTGTCCATGGCGGAGGCGTTCCTGGACCTGTGCGACCGCACCGATGGCCGCGTGCTCGTGTACTGGCCGCTGCTCAACCAGTCCATGGACGCGATCGCCGAGATGCTCGTCGACGACACGATCATCATGGGCCTGGCCGACGCCGGCGCCCATGTGGGTCAGATCCTCGACGCCAGCCAGCCGACCTGGTTCCTGACCCATTGGGCCCGCGACCGCGGCCTGGTCACCATCGAGCGTGCGGTCCAGCGCCTCAGCTCGGACACCGCCGACTTCGTCGGCCTGTCGAACCGCGGCCGGCTGGTCCCGGGCGCCGCGGCGGACATCAACGTCATCGACTGGGACGGCCTGTCGCTGCCGGTGCCCGAGTTCGCGCACGACCTGCCGAAGGGCGCCGGCCGCTGGATCCAGCGCGCCGACGGCTATGTTGCCACGGTCGTGAACGGTACGGTCGCGCTGGAGCACGGGGAGCACACCGGCGAGCTGCCGGGGACGGTGCTGCGATCCGGTCCCGACGAGCGCTGAGGCGCACGCCGTCGGCCGGCGCGGGACCGGCGTGGGTGCGAAGCAGACGGGGAGCTGGGCGATGGTGACCAGGCGGGCGTTCCTGGCAGGGGGCACGGCGGCAGCCGGCGCGGGGATCCTGGCGGCGTGCGCGCCGCCGACGGCCGGTCCGGGAGGACCGCCACCCGGGTGCGTGCTGCCCACGATCGGCGCCCCCGGACCGCTGGCGGTCCCCGGATCCCCGGGCCTGATCGACGAGGTGGCCTGGCAGGCGCGTGCGGGCGACTACCTGCAGTTCGCCACCGAGCAGCTCGGCGCCTCGAGCCCCACCTCGATCGCGCTCCACCAGCTGCGCGCGAGCCGTGACCCCGGCTTCGGCTGGGACCCGTCCGCGGTCACCGTCGAGTCGCTCCAGGCCGCGTGGACCCAGCTCGACACATGGGCCGACACGGGCGACTTCACGCTGATGTACCTGCACTGGGTCCACGCGCTGGACGCCCGGGCCGGCGCCACCGGCGGGCCCCGCGTCGACCCCGCGGTGATCGCCGCCATCGAGCAGCGGATGCGGGAGTTCCGATACCGCTACGACGACCCGTTGCCCGCCGACCGCCTCGACCACAAGTGGTTCTGGTCCGAGAACCACCGGCTGATCTTCGCCGTGGACGAGTACCTCTCGGGCCTCGCTCAGCCCGACGCGGTGTTCACGGTGACGGGGCTGACCGGCGCCGAGCACGCGGCGCGCGCCCGGCCGGCGATCCTCGGGTGGATCCGCGAGCGCGGGCGCTACGGGTTCAGCGAGTGGCACTCCAACGTGTACCTGCCGCTCGACATGAACCCGCTCCTCACGGTCATCGAGCTGAGCCCGGCCGACGACGTGGAGCTGCAGCGCGCCGCGGCCGGCGCCCTCGACCTGTGCCTGGTCGATCTGGCGGCGCACCTGCACCGCGGCGTGTACGGCGCCAGCCGGGGCAGGAGCTACGAGAAGGACAAGATGACGGCGCGTGACGAGAACACGTTCACGGTCGCCAACCTGCTCTTCGCGGACACGGCGCTCGCGGACGGCACCCCCGTCGGCTACGTGAGCGCCGCGGACGCCACCTGCCTGGGCCTCATCGCCACCGACCGCTACCGGCTGCCCGAGGTGGTGCGGCGCATGGCGGTGAGCGACCGGGTGGGCACCGTCGTCGAGCGCCACGGCCTGCCCCTGGATCCGACCGCGCCGGTCACGCCGTGGCCCGAGCCGGTCGACGGCCACGGCTTCGACGAGTCGGAGCTCGAGTTCTGGTGGGCGCAGGGGGCCATGACGGCGTGGCAGCTCCTGCCCGCCACGCTGGCGGTCGCCGACCGGTACCGGCTGTGGGACACCTCGCTGTTCCGGTCGTACCGGTCCATGCGAGTGCTGTCGGAGCAGCCCGCGGTCGCGCAGCTGGCGGCCCGCGAGCTGGCGCCGATCACGGCGGCCGGCCTGCTCGGCGAGCCGCACACCGTCACATGGCGCAGCCCCGACGTGATGCTCTCGTCGGTGGTGGACCACCGCCCCGGGCACGCCATGGAGCAGTCGCACGCATGGCAGGCCACCGTCGACGCCGACGCGTTCGTGTTCACCACGCACCCGACCGGGGCCCCGGGCACCGACGGTCGGGGCGAGGACTCGGGCTACTGGACCGGCACCGCGTCGATGCCACGATCGGCGCAGCACGACCGCGTGTCGATCCACTGCTACTCCCCCGGCTACGAGCCGCTGGACCTGAGCGCGCTGGGGTTCACGATCGACTACGAGCCGTACACGCACGCCTTCTTCCCGCAGGAGCGCTTCGACGAGGTCGTGCAGGCGGCGGGCTGGACGATCGGGCGCCGGGGCGACGGCTTCGTGGCGCTGTGGTCGCACCGTCCCACCGAGTGGCGGACCGGGCCCGTCATCTCGAGCACCACGTTCGACGAGCCGTTCGACCTGGTGGCGCCGGGCGACCCGAGGAACGTCTGGATCTGCGAGGTGGGGCGGCGCTCGGAGTGGAGCACCGACGGCAGCACCGACGTGGAGACCGCGTTCGCGGCCTTCGTGGCCGCCGTGACCGGCGCCCGGGTCACCGCGACGCCGGGTCCGGCGGGCTGGGACGTGGACTACGTGTCGCCGTCCGCTGGACGGCTGCGGTTCGGGAGCCGCGGCGCGTTCACGGTCGACGGGACCGCCGTCGAGCTGCACGGCGGTCCCCGCCACCGGTCCGCCTGGGGCGAGGTCTGCCACCTCCAGGGGTCCATGGAGCTCGTCGACCCCGACTCGGGCCACCGCCTCGCCGTGGACACGATCACCGGCGCCCGCGAGACGGGCTGAACGGGGCCGGTTGACCGGGAGAACCCCGCCCCCGCTGCCGGTCCTCGAGGTCCTGCCCCAGCTGCGCGCCGCGCTCGACGGGCGCTGCGTCGCCG
>JAEXGP010000281.1 GCA_023450775.1 Actinomycetes bacterium
CGCTGGCACCAGTACCAGCCGGGCATCGACGTCGGCTTCTCCGGAGTGTTCACCGACCTCGACGCGATCGCCCGGTTCGGTCAGCTCCATCTGGACCGGGGTCGATGGGACGGTCGGCAGGTGCTGCCGGAGAGTTGGGTGGAGCAGGCGTCGTCGACACAGACCGACAACAGCAACCGCCCCGAGCCCGACTGGAGCCAGGGCTACGGCTTCCAGCTCTGGCGAAACCAGCACGGCTATCGAGGCGACGGCGCGTACGGCCAGTACATGGTCGTCCTGCCCGAACACGACACGGTCGTGGCGTTCTTCTCCCACACCGAGCCCATGCAGGCGTTCATGGACCTGCTGTGGTCGCACCTCCTGCCCGCCCTCGGGTCGACCGCCGATCCCGACCCCGACGGTGACGGGGCGATCGCCGAGAGGACCGCCGGCCTGCGCGTGCCGACGCCGGCCGACCGCACCGGTTCGGATGCCCCACCGGGTCGCGCCACGCCGGGCCGGTTCGCCCGTGCCGAGGACGGGACGCCCAGCCACTCGAGCATCACCGAGGTCGAGGTCGCCGATGGGCACCTGGTGATCCGCGAGGGCGAGTCGAGCTTCCGGGTGCCGTTGCGCGCGTCGTGGACCGATGTGCCCGACCATCCGATCGCGGCCAGCGCAGCGGTCGACGAGCGCGGCGCCCTCACCGTCGACCTCGTGATGCTCGCCTCGCCACACCGCCTGGAGCTCAGGACCGATCCGGCGACGCAGACGTTCTCGGCCACGTGGCCGCTGTTCCCCCTGTTCGGCATGGGCCTGGACAGCGTCCTGACCCGGATGCGGCCGCCGGAGTCGTGAGCGCGCTCGTGGAGCGCTCGCATCGTTCGTGTGCATCTGCGGTCACCCACTGCCCGATGTCGCACGCAGACGGCCGTCGATTCCCGGTCGGAACCTGACCGGTCGGACATGCGATCCGCGCCCGCATTGAAATCGGGTTCTGATTTCGAATGTCGCTGCGCTGGGCCGGGTATCTGAACGCTCGGTCGGGGGAGACCGACGGCACAGGGGGGAACCCGACATGCAACCAGTACAGGCCCACGCACCCGCGCGCAGCAGCCGCATCCGCCGACGCTGGCTCCGAGGCCCGGCGCTCGCGCTCGTCGCGGCCGCAGCGCTCCTGACCGGGGCCTGCGCAACCCCATCCGCACCGGCCGGGCCGGGCGGGATCGACGTCAACTTCGGGCCGGTGACGATCCCCCTGCCGCCCATCGAGGTCCGCCCGCCGGCGACCACCATCCCGCTCGGACCGTGCAGCGCGTCCTACCAGCCGCCTGGGTTCCAGATCCGCGGCGCCACCGTGACGATCCCAGGCATCCGGGTCGACCCGAACAACCCGATCATCACCGTGCCCAACGTGGTGGTGACGATCCCGCAGCTGCGGGTCCCGCTGTCGACCGTCACCGTCGGCTGCCTGTTCCTCAACGTCACGATCCAGCCCGACGTGATCCTGCCGTCGACCGTGTTCCTCAAGGCCGTGACGCTGAACCTCAACTCACGGACGATCACGATCCACGACCCGACGTTCCAGCTCAACGGGGTCGGTCTGGCCGTGGGCGGTCTGCCGCTCGGCGACATCATCATCCCGCTGCCGCCGATCGTGAACATCCCGCTGCCGACCACGGCCATCGGCTTCTAGCGCAGGCCGCACGGGGGCGGCGCGCCGGGCGGACCGGCGTGCCGCCCCGGGTTGCGCGTCCGCACGCGACGACGGCGCTGTCGCACCCCGTGGGTAGGTTCAGAGGTCCATGGAGGGGACTGGGGATCACCGACTGAACAGCGCCACGGCGTTGGCGGCCTACGACGACGCATCCATCCAGCGCGGCGTCCGGTACGCCGCAGAGGGCCGGGTGACGATCGTCGACCTCGACGACGGCTGGGCGCTCGCGGACGTCCAGGGCACCCGCCCCGAGCCGTACCTCACCGAGATCACCTGGCGGGACAGCCCTCGGGGCATGCTCGTCACCGACATCTGCGACTGCCCGCTCGGCGGCGCGTGCAAGCACGCCGTCGCCCTGCTGCTCACGGTCATGCGCCAGCAGGCGTTGTCCCGTACGGACCACACGTCGGGCCCCGGCGGCAGCGACACTCCACCCCGCCTGGCGCCCGACTGGCGGATGGCGCTCGCCGGCATCGAGGCCGAGCCGCACGGCCTGGTGCCGTTGGCACTCGAGATCAGCGCCCACCTGGTGCCCGACCACCGCACCGGTACGCCCGGGGTGCAGGTCGTCGTCCGGCCCATGCGCATGGGCGCCAAGGGCAAGTGGATCAAGACCGGCGCCACGTGGAACGACCTCACGTCGGGCTACGACCAGCCCGTCCGCGACCTGGTGTCCGAGCAGCTGGCGGCGCTGCGGTCGATGGCCGCCGCCAACTCCGACCTCGGGTGGGCCCGACGTGGCGGCGCGCAGCCGCTCGACCGGTTCGGCCCCACCGTGTGGGGCGCGCTGCGACGGGCGGTCGACGCCGGCGTGCAGCTCATCACCGACCATCCCGGCGGCACGGTCACGCTCTCGGAGGTGCCGGCCGAGGTGCAGGTGGACATGCGCCTCGCCGGCGACGGCGGCGTCACGCTGTCGGCGTCGCTCACCCACGAGGGCCGACCGATCGCCGGCGCACCGGGCACCCAGGTGCTCATCGGCCGGCCGCCCACCGGCGTGGTGGTCACCGACGGCGCGGACATGGGCCTCATCCCGCTGGCCAAGCCCGTCCACCACACGATCGCCCCCATGATCGACGGCCGGACCGTCCACGTGCCCGAGGACGACCTCGACGAGCTGTTCGACGTCTACCAGCCCCGGCTGGCCCAGGTGGCCAGCGTCGGGTCGTCGGACGGGTCCGTCACCATCGAGGACAGCGAGCTCGAGGGCATCGTCGCCCTGATCCGCCACGAGAGCGTCGACTCGGCCTCACTCAAGTGGGTCGCCCGCTACCGGCGCGGCCGCCGCCGCATCGACCACGCCCTCCTGTCGCCGCTCGGCGTGGGTCGCGACCGCGCCGCGGAGCGTGAGCTGGTCGACAAGCTCGAGCTGCCCACGGACCTGCTCGACGGCATGGTGGACATCGTCGGCCGGCCGCTCGACCGCACGATCACCGGCGTCGACACGGTGATCCTCTTCGCGCAGGTGGTGCCGTGGCTCATCGAGCGCGGCCAGGTCACGGTCGAGGTGTCGGGCGACGCACCCACGCTGCGCGAGGCCACCGAGGACCCGCTCATCGAGCTCCACGTCACGGACCCGGCCGAGGAGGGCAACGACTGGTTCGACCTGGCGGTACGGGTCACCGTCGGCGACGAGGAGGTGGAGTTCGCCCGCCTGTTCACGGCACTGACTCGCGACGAGCCGTACCTGGTGCTGGACAGCGGCACGTGGATCGACCTCGACCGCCCAGAGCTCGACCGGCTCCGCGAGCTCATCGACGAGGCCCGTGCGCTGATCGACGCGGATGGCGAAGGTCCGGTCCGCATCAACCCGTTCCAGACCAGCTGGTGGGACGAGCTCACCACGTTCGGCGTGGTCGCCTCGCAGTCGGTGCGATGGAAGGAGCGGGTGTCACGGCTGCACGACCTGTCGGCCCCCACCCCGGTGCCGCCGCCCGCCGGGCTGGCCGCCACGCTCCGGCACTACCAGCAGGAGGGCCTCGACTGGCTGGCGTTCCTGCACGACAACGGGCTGGGCGGCGTGCTCGCCGACGACATGGGTCTGGGCAAGACCGTCCAGACCCTGGCGCTGTTCCTGCACGTCCTCGAGTCCGATCCCAGTGCCCGGTTCCTGGTGGTCGCGCCCACGAGCGTGGTCGAGAACTGGCACCGAGAGGCCGACCGGTTCGCCCCCGGGGTGCCGATCACCACCGTCCGCCAGACCCACGCCAAGCGTCGGACCACGCTGGCCGAGGCGGTCGGCGACGCCCGGATCGTCGTGACCTCCTACGCGCTGTTCCGCCTGGACTACGACGAGTACGCCACCCTCGACTGGGACGTGCTGGTGCTGGACGAGGCGCAGTTCGTCAAGAACCACCAGAGCAAGGCGTACCAGTGCGCCCGCCGCTTGGACGCCCGCATGAAGCTGGCGATCACCGGCACGCCCATCGAGAACAGCCTCATGGACCTGTGGTCGCTGCTGTCGATCACCGCGCCCGGGCTCTACCCCGACCCCAAGCGGTTCGCCGAGGTGTACCGCAAGCCCATCGAGAGCGGCCGTGCACCCGAACGGCTGGCCACGCTGCGCCGGCGGGTGGCGCCGCTCATGCGCCGGCGCACCAAGGAGGAGGTGCTCACCGAGCTGCCGCCCAAGACCGAGCAGACCGTCGAGATCGAGCTGAGCCCGCGCCACCAGCGCATCTACCAGGCCCAGCTCCAGCGGCAGCGCCAGAAGGTGCTCGGGCTCGTCGACGACGTGCAGAAGCACCGGTTCGAGATCCTGAAGTCGTTGACGATCCTCCGCCAGCTCAGCCTGGACCCGGTGCTGGTGGACCCCGACCACGACGACGTCGGCTCGGCCAAGCTCGACCGGCTGCTCGACGACCTGACCATGGTCGTCGCCGAGGGCCACAAGGCGCTCGTGTTCAGCCAGTTCACCCGGTACCTCCGGCTGGTCAGGAACCGGCTCGACGAAGCCGGGATCGCGCACGCCTACCTCGACGGCCGCACCCGCGATCGCCAGAAGCCGATCTCCGCGTTCAAGGACGGCGACGTCGACGTGTTCGTGATCAGCCTCAAGGCGGGCGGGTTCGGACTGAACCTCACCGAGGCCGACTACTGCTTCGTGCTGGACCCATGGTGGAACCCCGCCACCGAGACCCAGGCCGTCGACCGAGCCCACCGCATCGGTCAGCAGAACCCGGTGATGGTCTACCGGTACGTCTCGGAAGGGACGATCGAGGAGAAGGTGATGGAGCTCAAGGCCCGCAAGGCCGCCATCTTCTCGAGCGTCATGGAAGGCGACGACGACCACCTGTCCGGCGCGCTCGACGCCGACGACATCCGGGCGCTCCTCGGCGACGACTGAGCGGCGGTCCGGCGCTTCTGCTGGCGCTGTGGGCCGTCGACGGTGGGCCGGGCCCGGGTCCCTGCCCGAACGTGTGCGGCAGGCGCCCGTGACGGGCCGATCCCACACACGAACACCGGTCCCTGCCTGAACTTGTGCGGCAGGCGCCCGTGACGGGCCGATCTCGCACACGATTGCCAGCGGTCGGCCGACTCAGGATCTGTGGTCGGGATCGCGACGAGGGGTGTCGTTGTGCACCCCCATATCCGTCAGGAGTCTTCGTCGAGGGCGGCGTCGATCTCGGCCTCGAGCTCGTCCTCCCGCTCCTCCCGCTCGAGCTCCTCGACCAGCGGGTCCGGCGTCTCCCGACGGACACGCTCCTCGAGCGGCTCGTCGAACTCCTCCTCGGCGGCGGTGATGCCGTACTCGTGCACGCCCATCGCCCGCATGGGCGGATCGTTCAGGTCGTGGGCAGGGTCGTCGTCGAACTCGGGCGCGTCGTCGGACACACGGATCTCGTCCTCGTCCAGTGCCTCTGCCTGATCCTGCTCGTCGCTCATGCCGCCTTCTTACCCCCGAACGCGGCCCTCACGCCGCGTGCAGTTCCGCCGCCCCGAACGGGACGGAGAACCGCCTGCACCAGATCACCACCGAGCGGAAGTCCGCCGGGTCCAGGTCCTCGGGCAGCGCGTAGGACTGCGTCCCGATGTTCCCCTTGAGCCCGTCCACCCTGATCGCCCCGGCCAGGAAGTCCGCGTCGTCCGACGGCTCGGCGGGCGAGAGGTAGACGTGCAGGTCGGGCCCGTTGTCGCCGCGCAGCTCGTCGAAGACGAGCACCGGCCCGTCGTCGGTCCTCACGATCGCCACGTCACCAGCGGTCGAGTGCCGCAGGCTCTCCCACTCCCCCGTCGCCACGACGGTCGCCGCATCGGGATCCGGCGGCGCGTCACCGTTCTCCCCCGCCTGCAGCGCCGCGGCCACGTCCGGATCGAGCGGCTCGTCCACGACCCGATCGATGAACAGCAGGTCCGGACGGAACTGCAGGAAGGCGAACGTCCCGGCCGCCACCAGCACGGCGCCGCCGAGGAGCAGCCACGTCCTGAGCCTGATGCGTCGCACGCTCGCACCCCCTTCCCCGGACCGACTCCCGAGGGGTGCCGACCGCGCGACGAGCGTACCGACGCGTCTGAGCCGAGCGACGTCGACCCTGGACCCGCGCGAACCGGACCGCGACACTGGCCGTCATGAGCGCCGACACCAGCGAGACCGAGACGATCGGCCGCGGAACCCGGCCACGTCCCGACGGATCGGCGCACCAGCAGACGACCTCCGCGGACGCGGTCCGCGCCCGCTACCCGATCATCGACGTCTTCGACACGGACCCGGACGCGCCGCTCGACGTGACCGGGTTCGTGTTGCTGGACGGTCCGCTCGAGGTGCGACGGCGCCAGCTCGAGATCGGGTTCGAGGCGGCGATCCTCGTGTACGCCGCGTCGCACCGGATCGCACCCACCGAGGGCCACCACCTGTGCCAACGAGCCACCGCCGCGCCACTCGACGACGACCAGG
>JAEXGP010000306.1 GCA_023450775.1 Actinomycetes bacterium
CCTATGGGTCGGGGCCGATCACGTGGGGGGTTGGGAGAGAGGGGGCCGCTCAGGCCTTGGGGCCGCTCTCGGCCGCTCAGGCCGCGTTGCCGCTCCTGGCCGCTCAGCCTGCCTTCGGGCGGGTGGCCTCGACCTCGAGGTTGACCCGGACCTTCTTGCCGACCACGAGGTTGCCGGTCTCGAGGGCCTGGTTCCACGTGAGGCCGAACTCGGTGCGGTCGATCTCGGTCTGGGCCGAGAAGGCGATCCGCTCGAAGCCGAACGGGTCGTCGAGCGCGCCCTCGAACTCGGTCTCGAGCTCGACGGACTTCGTCACGCCGTGGATCGTCAGGTCGCCGGTCACGACCCAGTCCTCGCCCTCCTGGCGGACGCCGGTGGAGGTGAAGGACAGCGTCGGGAACTGCTCGACGTCCAGGAAGTCGGCGCTGCGGATGTGCGCGTCACGGCCCTCGTCACGGCTGTTGAAGGAGTCGGCGGCGATCGTGACCTCGACCTTGGAGTCGGTGGGGTCCTCGCCGATCGTGACCTTGCCGTCGACCTTCTGGAACTCGCCGCGGACCTTCGAGAGACCGAAGTGCTTCACGGCGAAGCCCACGTGGGTGTGGCTCGCGTCGATGTCGTAGGTGCCTGCTGCGGGGAGATCGCTCATTGGTGGAGCTCCTTGTGTCGGCGTCCGTCTGCTCTCGTCTCCGGAACCGGCGGGCGATGGGGGGGTGGTCAATGTCGTGTCAACAACTTACCGTGCGATTGTTGCGTTGTCAACTACTGCTCCGGCAATGGTTTTCGGTACACTGGCCGCATGACCCCGGAGCCCGTGACCGCCGCCCCTACCCCGGTCTGCGGGAGCGACGACCCGCGGATCCGCACGTTCGGCCTGCTGCTCGAGGCGTACCACCAGCTCACGAGCGCGCTCGATGCCGAGCTGCAGCGCACGGACGGGATCACGCTCCAGACCTTCGAGGTGCTGCTGCGCATCTCCCGGTCGCCCGACGGGCAGCTGACGATGAGCGAGCTCGCCGGAGAGGTGGCGCTCAGCACCGGCGGCGTCACGCGGCTGGCCGACCGGCTCGCGGAGGACGGACTGGTCGAGCGCAGGTCCTGCCCGACCGACCGCCGTCGCGTGCACCTGGTGCTCACGGACCGAGGCAACGAGGTCCTCGCCCGGGCGATCGAGCACCACCTCACCGCGCTCGACGAGCACCTGGCCTCGCGGATCGATCCCGCCGACCTGCCGGCGCTCGAGCGGGCGCTCGACACGCTCCGCCGCCCCGGCTGACGGTCCGCCGGCATCAGGTTCCGGGCACGCCCGGCCTCCGGTCGGGTCGGTGCAGCCCTGTGGTAGGCCGTGGCCCATGTCCGACGCCCCGCAGTTCGCGACCGAGCCGCTCTGGGTGCCGCCACCGGCACGCGCCCGGGCGTCCCGCATGCACGAGTTCCGGACCGCGGCCTCCGGTCTGGCCGGGTCCGCGCTGGCGGACAGCGCCGCGCTGCACCGGTGGTCGGTGGAGCACCCCGAGGCGTTCTGGCACCTCCTCGTCGCCAAGACGCTGCCCGGCGTGGGTCTGCACGGGCCTGTGTTCCAGCCCGGGGACCATCCCGCCACCACACGGTGGTTCCCCGAGGTCCGCCTGAACGTCGCCCAGCAGATCCTCGAGGGTGCGCCGCCCGCGTCGACGTTGCTCGTGGCGCTCGACGAGCGGGGACGCCGGCGGGAGATGACGCGCGCCGAGGCGACCGCGGAGGTCGGCCGCGTGGCCGCCGCGCTGCGCGCCGCGGGCGTGGCGCCCGGGGACCGGGTGGCGGCGTGGATGCCGAACACCGCCGAGACGTACCTCCTCATGCTCGGCGCGGCGGCGATCGGCGCCGTGTTCTCGTCGACGTCGCCGGACTTCGGTGCCGACGGCGTGCTCGACCGGTTCGCGCAGATCGAGCCGACCGTGCTGGTGGCGGCCGATGGTTACACCTACGGCGGTCGCACGTTCGACCGGCGAGGGCAGCTGGCCACGGTCGTCGAGGGCCTGCCGTCCGTGCGTCGGGTGGTGGTCCTGCCGTTCCTCGACGACGTGCCCGACCTGTCCGGCGTGTCCGGCGACCCCGTCACCTGGGCCGAGTGGCTCGAACCGCACGGCGGCGAACCGCCGGACTACGCGCCGTTGCCGTTCGACCACCCCTGGTACGTGCTGTTCAGCTCCGGCACCACCGGCGTCCCAAAGTGCATCGTCCACCGGGCCGGCGGCGTCCTGGTCACCCACGCCAAGGAGCAGCAGCTCCACCTGGACGTCCGCCCCGGCGACCGCGTCTCGTGGTTCACGACGACCGGCTGGATGATGTGGAACTGGCTGGCGTCGATCCCGGCCTCGGGCGCCTCGATCGTCCTCTACGACGGGAACCCCGCACACCCCGGCCCCGAGCTGCTGTGGGAGATGGCGGCCGACCAGCGGCTCGACCTGCTCGGCGTCTCCGCCAAGTACCTCGACGCCGTCCGCAGCTCGGGCTACCGCCCTGCGGAGTCGGCGGACCTGTCCGCGCTGCGCACGCTGGCGTCGACCGGCTCGCCGCTGTCGCCCGAGGGCTTCGACTGGGTCATGGAGGCCGTGGCGCCCGGCACCGGTCCTGACGGGCTGCACCTGGCCTCGATCTCCGGCGGCACGGACCTGTGCGGCTGCTTCGTGGGCGGCGACCCGACGCTGCCGGTGTACGCGGGGGAGCTCCAGGGTCCGGCGCTCGGCATGGCGGTCGACGTGTGGCGTGCGGACGGCGGTGACGACGACGGCACGTCCGCGGCGGTCGGGGAGCGGGGCGAGCTGGTCTGCACGAACGCGTTCCCGTCGATGCCGCTCGGCTTCTGGGGTGACGGTCCGCTCGGCGAGCTCGGGCCCCGCTACCGGGCCGCGTACTTCCAGCGGTTCGAGGGCGTGGGTCGGAGCGACGTGTGGGCCCACGGCGACTTCGCCACCTGGACGCCGCACGGAGGGATGGTCATCCACGGGCGCTCCGACACCACGCTGAACCCGGGTGGAGTGCGCATCGGCACCGCCGAGATCTACCGGCAGGTCGAACGTGTCGAGGGGATCGAGGAGGCGCTCGTCTTCGGACAGCAGGCCGGCGACGACGTCCGGATCGTGCTGCTCGTTCGTCTGTCCGGCGGCGCCGAGCTCACCGACGAGCTCCAGGCCGAGATCCGCTCGCAGGTCCGCAGCGGGTGCACGCCCCGCCACGTGCCGGCCCTGATCGTCCAGGTCGAGGACCTGCCGCGCACGCGCTCGGGGAAGCTGGCCGAGCTGGCGGTCGCGGACGCGGTCAACGGCCGGCCGGTCCGCAACACGACCGCGCTCGCGAACCCCGAGGTCCTGGGCGACATCGCCGCGGCGGTGCCGAGCCCGACCGCCTGAGCGTCAGGCCGGCGTCCGACCGAGCAGGGCCAGCACCCGGGTCTGGCGGTCGGCGTCGGGCGCCGGCTCCACGCCGGCGGTGCACACACCCTCCATGTAGAGGGCGTCGCCCCAGCCCGCGGCGCTCGTCTCGATGAGGTCGAGCTCCTCGTCGCTCAGCGTCGCCGGTTGCCCGAGCGCGGTGGCCAGATCCCAGCGGTGCACCAACATGTCGAACACGTAGAACCGCACGAACGTGTCGCCCACGGTCGTCGGGCCGAAGTAGCCGTCGAACGGCTCGCGCATCCGGTCGGCGTCGGCGACGAGCGGCCGCACGGCGTCCACGTGGCGTCGCCACGCAGCAGCGGGATCGGAGCGCAGGAGGTCGTCCAGATCGGGATCGGGCTCCAGCCCGGCGCGCTCGGACAGGAACGAGCGCTCGGTGTCGATCAGGTGGCCGAGCACGTCGCGGGCGCTCCATCCGTCGCAGGGCGACGGCGCGTCCCACGCGGCCTGGTCGGTCGCGGCGTCGATGACGGCGCGGAGGCGGTCGTCGGCGGCGGCGTGGCGGTCGGCCACGTCCAGGGGAGCAGCGGTCTCGTTCGTCATGGCGACGACGCTACGGACCTTGCCAGCATTGGCATTGATGGAACCCGACAGATGTCCGGGCCCCGCCCGTGGGTGACGACGAGGTGCTGCGGCCGGACCGGCTCCGCAAGGCGCACCTCGCGGACCCGGCGGACGTCAGCCACACGATGTCGAGGTACCCGGCGCCGGACGACCTGGCCGACCTCCTGCAGTGGTACTGGGTGCCGGTCTGGTCGGTGCCGCCCGGGCAGCGGTCCGAGCAGCGCGTGCTGCAGTACCCGTGCGCGCTGCTCGTGATCACCCAGGAGTACGCGCGGTTCTACGGCGTTGTGACCGGACTCTCGTCGACCGAGCTCGAGGGCGACGGGTGGGCGGTGGGGGCGCTGTTGCAGCCGGCCGCGGGGTGGCTGCTGGCCGGCCGGCCCATGAGCGAGTGGACCGACGCGCACGTCGAGCTCGCCGAGCTGCTCGGGGAGCGAGGCGCCCGCCTGGCCGCGGCGGTGCGAGCGGCCATGGCGGCGGCGGGTCCGCCGGGATGGGCCGATACCGAGGTGCACGCCCGGGCGACCGAGCCGGTCTCGACGTTCCTGCGTGAGCACCTGCCCGTCGACGACGAGGGTCGCCTGGTGAACGAGCTGGTCGCGCTGGTCGAGCGCGACGGCAGGATCGTCCGCGTCTCGCAGCTGGCCGAGGCCGCCGCGTCCTCGGAGCGGAGCCTTCAGCGCCTGCTGCGCCGCCGGCTCGGGCTGACGCCCAAGTGGCTGATCCAGCGCCGCCGGCTGCAGGACCTGTCGCTGCGGCTGCGGGAGCGCGAGGAGGGCGAGACGCTCGCCGTGCTCGCAGCCGAGCTCGGCTACGCGGACGAGGCCCACCTGGTGCGCGACTTCCGCACCGTGACCGGCTGGACCCCGGCGCAGTTCGGCGAGCGGTTCGGCGGCTCCGGCGCCTGACCGGACGCCACGGTCACGCGGTGCGCTGCCAGAAGCCGACGTGGGCGTCGGCCATCTCGATCGGGTCCGTGATGCCGTTGGTCTCGCGGAACTCGTGCACCGCCTGGCGGCACCCGAGCGGGTGCCCGTAGTCGTCGAGGATCACCCAGCCGCCCACCGAGAGCTTCGGGTACAGGTTCGTGAGGGCGTCCATCGTCGACTGGTAGTAGTCGGCGTCCAGCCGCATGATCGCCAGGCGGTCGATGGGCGCCGTCGGCAGCGAGCGGTCGAACCAGCCCCGGATGAACACCACCCGGTCGTCCCAGAGGCCGTAGCGCTCGAAGTTCTCCCGCACGGTGCCCTCACCGGCGGCGAACAGCCCGACCTTCTTGAGCAGCTCGTGCGCGATCACGTCGTCCATGCAGGAGTCCGCGTCCGGCTCGGGGAGCCCCTCGAACGAGTCGGCGAGGAAGACCTTGCGGTCGGTCGCGCCGTGGATGTCGAGGATGCCCTTCATGAGGATCGACTGGCCGCCGCGGTACACCCCGGCCTCGAGCAGGTCGCCCGGGACGTCGTCGGCCAGCACCCGCTCGACGCAGTAGTGGACGTTGTCCACGTTGGCCTGGGACCCGAGCGTGTGGGCGGGCAGCAGGTTGCCCTGCACAGTCCAGTACAGATCGGTGGGCGACAGCGACAGCGCCAGCAGGTCCTTGTTGTCGCGGTACTTGTACTTGAGGCGCCGTTTGAACAGCCACATGCGGGCCAGGTCGACCTTCGTCGGCGGCACCGTGTTGCTGTAGAGCGAGTTGCGCAACGCCGCCTTCAGCAGCGAGATGTACCGCTGCTGGACGTCCTCGAGCGCGACGAAGTCCTGACGTTCCGAGACGTCGGTCATCGGATCCCCCCTTCCCCCTGGCCGGCCACAGGCCACAGCCACCTCCCACGATGAAGGAGCGGCGGGCCCCTGGCAAGGGGCGGCTGCGGCAGGTCCGCGGGATCTGACATATCGTCAGGTTCCGTTGGACTCGGGACCGAGCACGCACAGGGGGCGTCCCAGATGACCGAAGCGACCACGATCGATGCCGCCGCGGCGGCGGCGTTCCAGTTCCAGGGCCAGGACGTCCCCTGGCTCGTGGATCACTGGGCGACCCACCAGCCCGACAAGGTCTTCCTGATCTGGGAGCCCAAGGACGGCCCGTCGCGCAGCTGGACCTACGCCGAGTTCGCCGAGGAGACCAAGCAGGTGGCAGCGGGTCTGGCGGCCCGGGGAGTGGGCGTCGGCGACATGGTGCTGATCCACGCCGAGAACTGCCCCGAGGGCGTGATCGGCTGGTACGCCTGCGCACGCGTGGGCGCCGTGGCGGTGACCACCAACACCCGCAGCGTGGCCGCCGAGGTCAACTACTTCATCACCCACACGGGCTGCGTCGGCGCGATCACGCAGCCCAAGTACGCGTCACTCGTCGCGGAGGCCGGCCCCGACCTCGGCTGGA
>JAEXGP010000341.1 GCA_023450775.1 Actinomycetes bacterium
CAGAGCACCTGTGCCGGGAGGCTGCGGTCGCGGCGCTCGGCAGCATCGGGGACCCGCGCGGGCTGCCCGCGGTGCTGGCCGGGTGCCGGGACCGGGCGAACGTGCGGCGGCGCGCCGTGCTGGCCCTGGCGGCGTTCGACGATCCGATCGCCACGTCGGAGCTCGAGCGGCTGCTGGGCGACCGCGATCTGCAGGTCCGCCAGGCCGCCGAGGAGCTGCTCGCGATCGAGTCCGGGGAGCCGACCTAGGCGGGACCCGGTCGAACCGGGACGCCTCCGACCCCGGACGCGGCACGGCCGCCCCGGAGGGCGGCCGTGCACGGGAACCGGAGGGGTGGCGTCAGCCGGCGAAGCCGTTCGACTTGCCCTCGAAGTTCGTGACCGGCGACAGCTCCTTCCAGCCGTTGCCCTCACGCTGCACGATGCGGAAGCCCTCGATCAGCCACGGGTCGTCCGTGCCGTCGGTGTTCACCGTGATCTCGTCCCGGAGGAGACCGAAGTTCTGGTCCTCCATCGACCAGAGCGTGTTCATGACGTCCGCACGGTCGACGGCCTTGGACTCCTCGATCGCCTTGGCGAACAGGGCGCCGAAGCCCCAGCCCACGCTGGTGATGCCGCCTTCCATCTTCGCCTGGTCCAGACCAGCGGCCGCGCCGTTGGTCATGAAGTCCTGGACCTTCGGGTTCGACTGGTCGGCCGGGTCGGACGGGTCGTAGGTCGCCTGGGCGGCGATGATGCCCTGGTCCTTGCCGCCCGCGAGCGACAGGGCCGTCTTGCCGGCGCACGTGATCGACACGAACGTCGCCGGCTTCCAGGTCTCGGGGATCAGCGAGAGCGTCTTCGGGCAGGGCGTGCCGCCGATGCCGACGATGAACGTGTCGGCGCCCGACTGGGACAGCTTGGTCACCGCGGCCTCGGTGGTGGTGCCGGACAGCGGGTTGAAGCTGGCCTCGTCGACGACGGTGATGTCCGTGCCCTCGATGGCCTTCTTGATCGCCTTCTCGTAGGCCTGGCCGAAGTCGTCGTCCTGGTAGAGGAGGGCGATCTTGGCCTGCGGGTTGGCCTCCTTCAGGTACTCGATCCAGGCGTTGGCCTCGGCCGCGTAGGAGGGCAGGCCCGAGATGTACCAGGGGTACTGCTTGTTGTTGCCCCACTCGGTGGAGCCGGTGGCCAGCGCGATGTTCGGGACGCACTTCTCGTTGAGGTAGTCCCGGACCGCCAGGTTGGTCTCGGTGCCGATGTCACCGACCAGGGCGAACACGCCGTCCTGCTCGACGAGCTTCTTGACGAGCTGCGGGGTCCGCGCCGGGTCGTAGGCGTCGTCCTCCTTGACCAGCTCGAGCTTGTAGGTCTTGCCGTCGCCGGCCTTGATGCCGCCGTTGTTGTTGACCGAGGTGACGTACGCGTCGAGACCCGTGGTGACCTGGTCGTAGATGGCGAAGTTGCCGGTGGCGGGGCGGACGGTGCCGATCTTGATCGTGTCGCCGTTCACGCCCTGCGTGCCCTGGTAGTCGGCACAGTCGACGGACGGGTCGATGAACGCCGCGGCCTCGCCGCCGCCACCCTCGCCGGCCGTCGTCGTGGTACCCGAACCCGAATCGTCGTCGCGACCGCCGCACGCAGCGGCGAGCATCACGACGGCGAGCAGCGAGGCCGTGAAGGCCCACCCGGCTCGTCGTGATCCGTTCGTCTTCATGTGTCCTCCTGTTGGGTGGTCCGGCCAGGCGTCGTTGCCTGGACCGTCGTGGCGTCGACCGCACCCATCGGTGTGTCGCCCGTCACGCTAACGGGCGAACCGGTGGAGGCGGCCGCGTGGGCCCGCTTGGCGGCCCGCTTGGCCGTGACGCTGCGCCACAGTCCGACGATGCCGCCGGGCGCCACGAGCATGAGCACGATGAGCAGCACGCCGAGGATCACCGGCGTGGCGGGCTTGAACCGCTCCGGCAGCTCGGGCGACAGCACGTCGATGAAGAGGCCGTAGGCCACCGCGCCGATCGCGGGGCCGATCACGCTGGCGGCGCCACCGACGACCACGGCGATCAGGAAGTAGATCGACACGACGATCGTGAAGCTCGACGGGTTGACCCGTGCGTTGTTCAGGGCGAACACCGCGCCGCCGATGCCGGCCATGGCGGCGCTGACGCCGAAGGTGAGGATCTTGACCCGGGCGACGTGGACGCCCGACACCTCGGCGGCCGTCTCGTTGTCGCGCACCGCCACCAGCGACCGGCCGGTGCGGGACCGGACGATGTTGCGCGTCAAGACGTACACGACGACCGTGATGACCAGGAAGACGAAGTACTTCCACTGGTCCGGCTCGAGGGAGCCGCCCGGCGACTCCAGCCGGATCGGCCGGTCGATGACGCCCCGCGGCGACTCGGTGGGCGTGGTGATCGACAGGCCGGACCCGCCACCGGTGAACGACGAGAACTGCTCGATCAGCAGCGGGAAGAGCGTGGCCACCGCCAGCGTGACCAGCGCCAGGTAGAGGCCCTTGATGCGCAGTGCCGGCAGGCCGATGACCACGCCGACGACGAAGCAGATGACGCCCGCCGCACCGACCGACGGCCACACCGGCCAGCCCGCGTCGGTGATCAGCAGGGCGGTGGCGTAGGCGCCGGTGCCGTAGAGGGCGCCGTGGCCGACCGAGATCTGGCCGTTGTAGCCGGTCAGCAGGTTCAGCCCGCACGCCGCGATCGCCAGCGCCATCCAGCCGACGAACTGCTCGACGCGGAACGGCGGGGACACGAACGGGGCCACGATCAGCACGACCGCCACGACCAGTCCGGCCACGATGCGGCTCACCGGGATGCGGCGCGACGTGGTGGGGGGCACGGGCGCGGCGGCCCCGGGAGCGCCGCCTCCGGGCGCGATCAGCTCGCTCATACTCGTCGCACCTGCTTGCGGCCGAACAGGCCCTCGGGCCGGAACAACAGGATGGCCAGGATCAGGATGAACGCCGGGGCCAGGGGCATCTTCTCGAACCCGGGCACGTACTGCGGCACCACCGACGAGGCGATGCCGACGATGAAGCCACCGACGACCGCGCCGAGCAGGCTGTCGAAGCCCCCGAGCGTGATCGCCGCGAAGCCGAAGATCAGCGTGAGCTGCATGAGGTTGGAGCCGAGGCCGCGCCCCGGGGCGGTGAACACGCCGGCGACCGTGCCGACCGCGGCGGCCAGACCCCAGCCGAGCATGAGGAGCCGGGGCACCGGCACGCCGACGAGCGACGCCGACTCGGAGTTGGATGCGACGGCCCGCATGGCCAGACCCAGGCGGGTCCGCTGGAAGAGCAGCCAGAACGCGAGGGCGAGGACGGCGAGCACGATGACCGCACCGATCTTCTGCCAGGCGATCGACACGCCGCCGATGTCGACCTGGCCGGTGCCGAACAGCGGCTCCAGCTCGCGGTCGAGCGTGCCCCAGATGAGCTGGGCCAGGCCGTTGAGCCCGACGAACAGGCCGATCGTGACGATCACGACCGACAGCGGCCGCTCGTGCGGGTCACCCACCGGCGACACCGCGACCTGGTGGGTCAGCGCGCCGATGCCGAAGCCGCCGACCATGCCGGCCAGCACCGCGAGCGGCAGCGGGACGCCGAGGTCCCAGACCGTCCACACGAGGAACGTGGAGAACATGGCCATCTCGCCCTGGGCGAAGTTGAGGAGGCCGGTCGACCGGTAGATCACGACGAGGCCGAGCCCCAGCATGGCGTAGATCGCGCCGTCACCGATGCCGACGAAGAGGACCTGGAGGAAGTTCGTCATCTCAGATCCCGAGGTACGCCTTCTGGACGGTTTCGTCGTGCTGCAGCTGGGCGGCCGGACCGCTGGCCACGATCTCACCGGCCTCGAGCACGTAGGCCCGGCCGGCGAAGTCCAGCGCGAGGTTGGCGTTCTGCTCCACCAGCAGCACCGCGGTGCCGGTCCGCTCGGTGATGTCGCGCAGCCGGTCGAACACCTCGCCCGTGACCAGCGGGGCGAGTCCGAGCGACGGCTCGTCGAGCAGCAGCAGTCGCGGCCGGGACATGAACGCCCGGGCGATGGCGAGCATCTGCTGCTCGCCCCCGGACATGGAGCCCGCCGCCTGGTTCCGACGCTCCCCCAGACGCGGGAACGCCTCGCACCACTGCTCGATGTCGGCGTCGACCTCCTTGTCCTTGCGGGTCCACGCCCCGATGCGGAGGTTCTCCACGACGGTCAGGTCGTTGATCGTCCCGCGGCCCTGCGGCACGTGGGCGATGCCGGCCTGCACGATCTGATCCGGGCGCTTGCCCGCGAGCGACGCGCCGTCGAAGACGACCTCGCCCTTGTGCTCGAGCATGCCGGAGATGGCCCGCAGCGTGGTCGTCTTGCCGGAGCCGTTGGCGCCGAGCACGACGACCAGCTCGCCGGCGTCCACCGAGAGGTCCAGCCCGAACAGCACCTCGACGATGCCGTAGCCCGCGCGCAGGCCTCGCACCTCGAGCAGGCTCACGCCGGCGCTCCCAGGTAGGCGGCGATGACGCGCGGATCCTCGCGCACCTGCGACGGCACGCCCTCGGCGATCTTCTGGCCGAGGTCCATGACGACGACCTTGTCAGAGATCGACATGACCATCGCCATGTGGTGCTCGACCAGGAGGACGGTCAGGCGGAACTCGTCGCGGATCTGGCGGATCAGCGCGCCGAGCTCGTCGACCTCGCCGTGGGTCAGGCCGCTGGCCGGCTCGTCCAGCATGAGCAGCTTGGGCTGGCCGACGAGCGCCCGGGCGAACTCGATCCGCTTCAGCGTGCCGTACGGCAGCCCCGCGCAGGGGCGGGCGGCGAGCGACGACAGCGACAGCCGCTCCAGCACGTCCATCGAGCGGTCCTTGAGCTCACGCTCCTGGGCCGGGACCGGCGGCAGGCGCAGCGCGGAGGCCCAGAAGCCGCCCTTGCTGCGGGCATGGCCGCCGACCATGACGTTGTCGAGGACGGACAGCCCCGGCACGAGCGCCAGGTTCTGGAAGGTGCGACCGACGCCGAGCTCGGCGATCCGGTGCGCCGGAAGGCCGAGCAGGTCGTGGCCGTCGAAGCGGACCGAGCCGTTGGACGGCTCGTAGATGCGGCTCACGACGTTGAACAGCGTGGTCTTGCCGGCGCCGTTGGGACCGATCAGGGCGCAGATCTGGCCCTCGTCGATCGTGAACGAGAGCGAGTCGAGCGCGACGACGCCGCCGAAGCGCACCCCCACGTCGACCACCTCGAGCACTGCCAATCGTTTCCCCGTCCTGTCCGGAACCCCGGAGCGTGTGCTCCGGGATGGGCCCCCCGACCGTTCTTCCGGGGCGAGTGGCCCGGACACTAGCTCCGGTTCGCTCACGGTGGCTCGATCACCCCGGAGTGTGAAGGTGACGTGAAGGCCCGCTGGTCGCGCCGCGACCAGCTCGCTCGCCGATCTTGTACGCCACGCGCCACTTGGGCGACCGCCACGTACAAGTTGGTCGGCGTCCGGCGAACTGCCGCTTTGGTCAGCGGCGCGCTTCCATGAACATGTCGCGGAGCTCCTCGTACGACTCGATCACGCGACCGGCGCCGAGCACCACCGACTCGAGCGGCTGGCGTACGAGCCGGACGGGCACCTCGGTCTCCTCGGTCAGGCGCAGGTCGAGCCCCTTCAGGAGCGACCCGCCGCCGACCAGGAAGATGCCGCGCTCGATGAGGTCCTGGGCGAGCTCGGGCGGCGCCTCGGCCACGCAGCTCAGCACCGAGTCGACCATCGTGTTGACCGGCTCCGCGATGGCCGTGCGCACCTCGGCGGCCGACAGGATCACGGTCTTGGGCAGGCCCGACATGAGCTCGCGGCCCCGCACCTCGGCCCGCACCTCGTCGGGCGTCGGGTAGGCGGACCCGATCAGGATCTTGATCTCCTCCGCCGTCTGCTCGCCGATGGCGATCCCGTACTCGCGGCGGATGTGGGTGATGATCGCCGCGTCGATGTCGAACGAGCCGACGCGGACGGCCTGCAGCGCGACGATCCCGCCCAGGGAGATCAGCGCCGTCTCGGAGGTGCCGCCGCCGATGTCGATGACCATGTTGGCCATGGGCTCGTTGATGCGGAGCCCGGCGCCGATGGCCGCCGCCATGGGCTGCTCGATCAACTGGGCCTCGGTGGCGCCGGCCTTGCGCGCCGCCTCGGTGACGGCCCGCTTCTCGACCGCGGTGATCGCGGAGGGCACGCAGATGACCACCCGTGGGCGGTTGAACCGGTTGACGCCCACCCGCTTGAGGAGCAGGCGGATCATCTCCTGCGTGACCTCGAAGTCCGTGATGGCGCCCTGGCGCAGCGGGCGCACGGCCACGATGTAGCTGGGCGTCCGGCCGATCATCTTCCAGGCGTCGCGGCCCATGGCCAGGACCTCGTTGGTCCGGCTGTTGAGCGCGATCACGGAGGGCTCGTTCAGCACGATGCCCTCGCCGCGCGCGTAGACGAGCGTGTTGGCGGTCCCCAGGTCGATGGCCAGGTCGCGTGCCAGGGCTACGACCTCCGGCTCCGGCGGCGGCGTACCACCTGGCCCTCGATGTGCTGGTCGTCCTCGTCGGGCGCGAGGGCCCGCATCTTCTCGTGGAACTGGTCGATGCTCGAGTGCGGCGACGACGGCGGACGGCTGCGCAGCACGAGCACGGTGACGCCGACGACGCTGATGACGACCGCGATCAGCAGGAACGCGAGGTTGCTCA
Organism: Actinomycetes bacterium; assembly: GCA_023450775.1. GTDB lineage: Bacteria > Actinomycetota > Acidimicrobiia > Acidimicrobiales > Microtrichaceae > Dermatobacter. Next base: position 6,700 of record JAEXGP010000341.1, read on the forward strand.
CGATCCCACCGCCTGCGGATCCACGGCGCGGCCGCGGTCTCCGGTCGTCACGGCGTCGACCGCGGGAACGGCGTCGGGCGCGACCAGGTGCTGGGCCTCGAGGCCCCATCCCTCGCCGCCCTCCCAGCGCTCGCGCTTCCACACCGGCACCGACGCCTTGACCGCGTCGATGCCGAACCGGGCGGCGGCGAACGCCTCCTGGCGGTGCGGCGCGGACACGACGACCAGCACGGCCTCCTGACCGATCGGCACGTCGCCGACGCGGTGCACGATCGCCACCCGCCCGACCGTGGGCCAGCGATCGCGCAGCTCGCGCACCACCTGGTCCATGCGTGGCACGGCCTGCTCCTCGTAGGCCTCGTACGCCAGCTCGGACACCCCCGGCCGACCGTCGGAGTGGTCCCTCGCGGTGCCGGTGAACACGACCACGGCGCCGCAGTCGGGACGCACGGCCCAGGAGTAGGCGTCGCCCACGGGCAGGGCGCCGTCGGCGAGCGCGGTCCACGAGTCCTGGCCCTCTGGCGGGCGCGGCGGGGTGAGGGGTCCTGACGCTGGCACGGCGTCATCGTAGGGAAGATCACCGGCGGGCACACCAGCCCCCTCTGCCCGGCTGAGCGGCCGGGAGCGGGAGGACGGCTGAGCGGCCAGGAGCGGGAGGACGGCTGAGCGGCCGGGAGCGGGAGGACGGCTCAGCGGCCGGGAGCGGGAGGACCTGGCTCAGCGGCCGGGATGGCGACGGAGGGGCGCGGCCATCGGGGTCGATCTCGTCGGTATCGTCGGCGGCCATGCAGGAACCGGCCGGACACGGGGCCGAGGACGACCAGGGCGCGTCGCCCGGGCCGGCCTCGGGACGGACCTGGGTCCACCCGAGCGAGGTCGGTCTGGAGCACCGAGCGCGCTCCGACCGCCGCCGGGCCGCCTGGTTGACCGCCGGGCTGGTGCTGGGCGGGATCGGCCTGCTCGTGTTCGGCGTGGCCATGGGCCTGGGCTCGGGCCGCGGCGACGACCACCCGACGGCGGCCTCGTCGCCCCGCGACACCGTCGCGGCCACGCTCGCGTCGCTGATGGTCAAGGACGCGGAGGGCAACGGCCGCCTGGTCACCGGGGTGGTGGTGGACGACGACGGCCACGTGGCGGTCCGGGCGTCCGCGGTCGAGGGCGCCGCCGCCCTGTGGGCGAGCTGCTACGGCCACGAGCTGCAGCCGGTCGAGGTGATCGACGTCGACGAGGACAGCGACATCGCCGTCATCGAGGTGGCGGACGGCAGCGGTCGACCGGCCATGCAGGACTCCTCGGCCCGGGTCGGCGACCGGGTGCTGGTCGCCCGCGCCAACCTCGGCGAGGCCGGGCCGACCATCCACGACGCCACGATCGAGTCGGAGCGCGTGCCCACGACGGTCGCCGGGTCCGGACCGCTGCTTCGGATCGCCGCCCACGAGCGCACGTCGTCGACCACGCTGGCGTCGACCTCGAGCCCGACCGCAGTCACGACCGCGCCGGGGGCCGCGCCCACACCCGACGGCGCGGTGTTCGACGGTCGCGGCCGGTTCGTCGGGCTGGTCGTGAGCGGCACCGAGGCCCGGGCGGTCGTGCTCCCGGCCCAGACGGTCATCGACGTCGCGCTCGACCTGGCGAAGTGAGGTCCTCCGCCCGACGCCGGATGCGATCGGTGATCGCGCCCTCCGCCTGAGCGGGCGCCGCGACCGACGAGGGGCGCCGGGTCAGGACCGCTCAGCGGTGCCTACGATGCAGACGTGGACACTCCCGATCCCGACGACCCGTTCGAGGACGAGGGCCAGGACCGCCTCGGCGGCTTCGGCCTGGGTGGGGGTGCCGGGATGCCCTTCCAGGACATGGGCTCGTTCCTGCAGGATCTGTCGCGGATGCTCGCCGGCGGTTCGGGCGGCAGCTGGGACACGGCCGCGCAGCTCGCCGGCTCGATCGCCACGCAGGGCCGGTCCGAACCGAACATCGACCCGTCGGACCGCATGGCGGTCGAGCAGCTGGCCCGGGTGGCCGAGCTCCAGGTGCAGGGCGTGGTCGAGGTGGGCGGCGACGACCCGATCCGGCTCGAGCCGCTGAACCGCACGCAGTGGGCCAAGCGCTTCCTGGACGACGAGCGCCCGCTGCTCGAGCGGCTGTCCGGGTCGCTCGGCAAGGCCCTGCAGGCGCAGCTCGGCGAGCTGGAGCGCGAGTCCGACGAGGACCCGTTCGGCGACGTGCCCGGTCTGGCCGGCATGGGTTCGCCCGACGCGCTGATCCGTCAGGTGATGGCGATGATGGGGCCGATGCTGCTCGGGATGATGGCGGGCAGCACCGCCGGTCACCTGGCCGCACGCGCCTTCGGCCACTACGAGCTGCCGCTCCCCCGACCCGGGAGCGGTCCGCTGACCATGGTGCTCTCCAACGTCGACGAGTTCGCCGACGAGTGGAGCCTGCCCCGGGAGTCGGTGCGGCTGTGGGTCGTGCTGTCCGACGTCGCGCACCACCGGGTGCTCGGCATCCCGCACGTGCGGGCCAAGTTGGAGCAGCTCCTCGAGGACTACGCGTCCAACTTCAACGACGACGTCGGCGACATGGAGCGGCGGATGGTCGAGCTCGGGATCCCCGACCTGCTCGGCTCCGGTGAGCCCGACATGGCCGCGCTGCAGCGCCTGGCCGCCGATCCCGACATCCTCCTCGGCGCCATGCAGTCCGAGACCCAACGCGAGCTGATGCCGCGCATCGAGACGCTGGTCGCCACGATCGAGGGGTTCGTCGACCACGTGCTCGACCGCCTGGGCCACCGGCTGCTGCCCGACTACGACCGCGTCACCGAGGCCATGCGCCGGCGCCGGGTCGAGTTCGGCCCCGAGCGTCGCTTCGTGGAGCGCCTGTTCGGTCTGGAGCTGCGGCAGGCCACGTTCGACCGGGGCGCGTCGTTCGTCGACGGCCTGGTGGACCGAGCCGGCGTCGAGGTGCTCGACGAGCTCTGGGCCGACACCGAGCACCTGCCCACGCCCGCCGAGCTGGACGCGCCGGGCCTGTGGCTGGCACGGGTGGGCGTGGACGCCGGCGACGGCGTGGACGACCTGCCCGAGCTCGACGAGCCGTTCGAGATCCCCGACTTCCTGGACCTCGGCGACGACGACGGCACCGCGAGCTGACCCCACCCGTTCTGTGATGCCGTTCCGGGGCATATCACCCGGAACAGCATCACAAAGCTGACGGCGGGGCTAGCTGCCGGAGACCGACACGTCGTCGATGACGAGCGAGCAGGCCCCGCTGCCGCCGGGGGTCCACTCGAAGTCGCCACCCACCTCACGGATGTCGAGCAGCAGGCGCTGCAGCGTGGACGCGATCGTCATCTCCCGGACCGGCCGGCCGAGCGCGCCGCCCTCGATGAGCAGGCCGTCGGCGCCGACCGAGAAGTCGCCCGACACGGGGTTCACGCCCGAGTGCAGGCCGGCGAACGACGTGACGTAGAGGCCGTGGTCGATCGAGGCGATCAGCTCGTCGAAGCCACGGGTCCCCGGCGACATGACGAGCAGCTGCGCGCCAACGCTCGGGAGCGACCGCACGCCGCGGACCGCCGACGCGGTGGAGCCGGCGCCGGACCGTCGGCCGGTGTAGCCGTCGTGGAGGAAACCCTGGAGCACGCCGTCGACCACGAGCTCGTTGCGGCGACATGCCAGACCCTCGCCGTCGTGCTCCTCTGCGGCGATCGACTCGGAGCGGGTCGGGTCGTCCACGAACGTGAGCAGCGGCGAGGCGATCTGCTCCCCGACCCGGTCAGCGAACGGGGAGCGGCCCTTGAGGACCGAGTCGCCGCCGAGCATGCCGGCCACCAGCGACACCAAGGTCAGCGCCAGTCGCGGCTCCAGCAGGATCGTCATCCGCGACGACGGCGGCTTGGTGGCGCCGAGCAGCCGGACCGCGCGCTCCACCGCGTCGGCGGCCACCCGGTCGAGGTCGAGCGCAGCGGGGTCCCGCGACGCATCCACGCCCCAGCCCATCTGGGTCTCGCCGTCGTGGCGGGCCATCGGCGACGTGGAGATGGAGCACGAGGCCCCCCGCTGGACGACCTCGATGCCGTTGGTCGACAGCACGGCGGACTCGCCCCAGCCGTCGCCGTACGAGGTGGTGCGGGCGCTGGTCACGCGCGGGTCGAGCGACAGCGTGCGCCGCTCGAGCTCGAGCGCGAGCTCCACCTTGTCGGAGTTGGGCAGACCCACGACCGCGTCGGACCACGACTCCTGCGGGACGACCGGCACGCCGTCGGCCTCGGCGAGTCCGTTGAACTCGTCGGGCTCGCCGAACGCGCAGTTGTCCCGCGCCTCGGCGAGCGTCTCGGCCAGCACCTCGGGTTCCAGCGACCCGCAGTGGGCGAACCCCTGCCGGCCGTCGCGCAGCACGCGGATGCCGGCCCCGTCCGACGAGGCGGACGTCAGCGACTCCACCTCGCCGCCGAACACCTTGACCGACGTGCTGGTGGACCGGCCCAGCACGATCTCCACCTGCTCGCCCGGCCCGACCTCGGCCAGCACCTTCCGGCCCAGCTCCAGCAGCTCGCCCTGACCGTCGCCCGTCACCCGCTCGTCCTCTCCGTCTCGAAGATCTCGTCCACCGGGGACCTCACGTCCCCGACATGGTCACGTCGGCGATCGCCAACGTGACGCCCGTTGCGTCCCACGGGAAGTAGGTCAGGTCGCCGCCGACCGCCACCACGTCCATGAGCATGCGCTGCAGGGTCGAGCCGATCGTGACCTCACGCACGGACTCGGCCGTCTCGCCACCGCGGATGCGCACGCCCTCGATGCCGACCGACAGGTCGCCCGACACCGGGTTGACCCCGGAGTGGAGGCCCGAGACCTCCTGCACGAGGAGGCCGTCGCCCACCGTGGCCAGCACCTCGTCGGCGGTGCCGGTGCCGCCCAGCAGCTTGACGACCCGAGGGCCGACGCCGGGCACGGAGCGGTGGCTGCCGCGCTGCGCCGAACCGGTCGACACCGTGCCGGACGCCCGGGCGGTGTAGGCGTTGTGCAGATAGCCCTGCAGCACGCCACCGGTCAGCAGCTCGACCGGCCGGCACGCCAGGCCCTCGCCGTCGGTGTCGTCGGCCGACGGCGCCAGCTCGTCGGTCGGGTCGTCGACGAGCGTGACGAGCGGCGACGCGACCGCCTCGCCGACGCGGCCGGCGAACGCGGACCGGCCCCGCAGCACGGCCTCGCCGGAGAGCAGCTCCGCCACCAGGCCCAGGAACTGCGAGGTGACGTAGGGGTCGAACACCACGGTCAGCCGCTCGCTCGGCGCCTTGGTGGCGCCGAGCATGGTCAGGCACCGACGCACGGCGTCGGCCGCTGCCGGCTCGACCAGCAGGTCCTCGGTGGTGCGCCCGACCGAGAAGCCGAACCCCGTCGTCGTGCCGGAGTCGTCCTCGGCCAGGGCCCATGCGCCCACGTACGCGGACGTGTCGGCGCCGGCCACGCGGATGCCCGTGGTCGACGCGATCGCACCGGCGGCGATCGTGTCCGCGTAGTCGGACGCCTCCAGGCCGACCATGCGCGGGTCGGCGTCGAGGATGCGGCGCTCGAGCTCGACGGCGAGCTCGATCTTGTCCGAGGTGGGGACCCGCTCGAGCCGCTCGTCGAACAGGTCCAGGTGGTGCACCGCCACGCCGTCGGGACGGGCCAGACCGGCGTCGGGGTCGGGCGTGCCGAACGCCGCGTTGTCGCGGGCCTCGGCGATGCACTCGTCGATGACGGCGGGATCGCCCAGCGACCCGACCCACGCCAGGCCGGTACGGCCCTCGTGGATGATGCGGACGCCAAGGCCGGCCGCGTCGGACTCCACGAAGTGCTCCACCTCGCCGTCCGCGGCGCGGATCTCGGTGTCGTGGCTCCAGGTGACGACGGCCTCGAGCTCCTCGCCCGGTCGGGCCCGCTCGACCACCGAATCGGCGACGGCGAGCAGCTCGTCGGGGGTCACCTGGCGGGGAGGAGGGGACGGGCGCTCGACATCGGCCCAGCCTGCCACGCGCAGCGTCGACCGCCCGGGCGCCGGTCAGGTCACCGCACTAGCTTCCGAACTCCATGTCGCGTCTCCCTACGCCGTCCACGTGACCGATCTGCCCGTCGAGGCGCACGACAACGTGCCCGGACGACTCGGCGTGACCGCGCGGTTCGTCGACGGTCGGCTGCTGATGGACGTGACGCCCACCGAGGCGACCTCGCACCTCGGGTGCGTGCGCACGAGCGTGGTGGCCTTCGCGGTCGATGCCGCAGCCGGCATCACGCTGGACACCGACCCCGACATGTGGACGCTGACCACTGACATGACGGTCCGCACGCTCGCCCGGCCCGCGCCGGAGCGGGTGACCGCCGCGGCGACCGTCCTGCGCAACGGCCGGCGATCGGGGTCCTGCACCGTCGACCTCGTCGACGACCGCGGGGACCCGTTCGGGTTCGGCGCGATCGGGTTCGCCCGCGTGCCTCGCCGCCCCGACGACCCGCCCAAGCCCACGGTGGCGCCCGAGCTCGCACCGCAGGTGCTCGGCATGCTGCCGACGGTCGCGGTGCCGCTGCGCGAGGCGGCGGGCATCCGCGTGGTCGACGCCGCGGCGGGCGTGGTCGAGATCGACGTGACCTCGGCGGTGCGCAACCCCGCCGGCACCCTGCAAGGCGCGATGGTGGCGCTGGTCGCCGAGTCGGCGGCCGAGGCGCTCCTCGGCCACCGCGCCGGGCGGCCGGTCGTCGTCACCCAGATCGATCTACGGTACCAGGCACAGGCGCCGGTCGGGCCGGTG
>JAEXGP010000013.1 GCA_023450775.1 Actinomycetes bacterium
GCTGAGTCCACCGTCGTTCACGGAAGGGCTCCGCATCGACGCCGAGCCGCGCCATCGTCGCGGCCTCGGCCGGCCGGCGGGCCACGAGCAGCGCGTCCACGTGCGCGTCCTCGGCCCGCAGTCGCAGCTCGTGCAGGCGGGCCCGCTCGCTCGCCATCCACGGGTCGTCGACCAGCGACGGCCACGCGTCCCCGCGCCAGCAAGCCCGTGCCTCGGTGAGGTGGCCGATGGCCCGCTCGGGGTGACCGGGCAACGCCCGCTCGCCGGCGTCGACCAGCGACGCGGCGAGCGCGGCATCGACCGAGATCGACTCGGGGTCCAGCCGGTAGCCGTTGCCGTCGCGGTGGATGGTGACGGCGGGTTCGTCGCCGTCCCGTGGCTGGAGCAACTTGCGGAGCCGGTGCACCACGACCTGCAGTCCCGAGCGCGAGCTGGGTGGCGGCGAGCCGGCCCACAACCGGTCGGCGAGCACGTCGTCATCGACCACGCCACCGTCCGCGAGCAGGAGCGACGCGAGCAGGCGTTGGAGCTGTGCGGAGCGCACCGGGCGCGCACCGAGTCCGTCGGTCACGACCGTCGGACCCAGGACGAGCACCTCGGTTCCCTCCACCCGGTCGAGGGTAACGAACGGCGGAATCGCCTCCTACCGCGGGTCGGCGGCGCACGAGAGCTCCCACCGTCACCCGATCTGGCGTCACTTGGCGTCGCCCTTCGACGGGAGCTCACGCAGGACGACGCTCGCTCGCGCTCGCGGACCCCCTCGCCCGCACTCGTCCGGGCCGGTAGCTTGCGCCCGCACGAAGGAGGGAGCCGATGTCCGTGGAGCCGCCGGACGATCGCAACGGATGGTGGCAGGCGTCGGACGGTCGGTGGTACCCGCCGGTCACCGCACCGCCTCCTCCCGGGCCGCCGCCCTCGGGACCGCCGCACGCGATCCCGACGGCCGGACAGGCCTGGGCCGTTCCGGGCGAGCAACCGCCGGCCGTCGCTCCCGGTCCGCACCCACTCGGCTCGTCGCAGGGAGCGTGGGGCCCGCCCACCGGACCGGCACCTTGGGGAGCTCCGCAGCCCCAGCGTCAGTGGGGTGCACCTCCGCCGGCGTCGGCTCCGTGGCCCTCGTCGACACCGGCCGCCTGGCCGCAGCCGTCCGGGGTCTCCTCCCGGACGAGCGCCCCTCGACGCAGCGTCTTCGGCTGGATCCTGCTGGCGATCTTCATGTTCGTGGCGGTGGGCGCGGCCGTGTTCGCCGTGTCGGAGATGTCCGAAGACGACGACATGGCGGACGCCGATCTGGTCGTGCCCAGCACGATCGACCCGGACACCTTCGTCCAGCCGGCACCGGTCGACCCGGTGCCGGGCGGCCTGGACCCGGGCGCATCCGGGACCGCCGATGCAGAGCTGACCCGGATGGGGCTCGAGTACGGGTGGGACAGCCTCGGCGCCGGTGGCCAGAAGGACTTCTGCCGCGGCGTCGACGTGCTCGGCGTGGACCGGATGACCGACATCGTCATGGACGGCGCCGGCCCCGACCCCGGTCTGGACGTCGCCGTCGTGCGCCAGTGGGTCGCGGAGGTCGCCGCCGGCAGGTGCTGACCCAGCACGCCGTCAGTCACCCAGCTTGAAGTTGGCCGGTAGCGTCGGCGGCGATGGAGCTCGCGCTGTTCGAGGCGGTGGCAGAGGGTTGTCGCAGCCTGGTCCCGACGGACCTCGGCGTGCTCCGACTGCGACCCCGGGCGTACGGCATCAAGGCCTGGATCGGTCCGGCTGAACCGCCTCGGGCGCACTTCGAGGCGCAGGTGGTGGGCGCCAAGCACGTGCCGGAGGCGGATCATCTGGCGCTCGAGGTCGGCTTCCACCTGGAGCACCGGACGCCCGAGGAGAACGACGCCGCGCTGGCCGAGCTCCTCCGGCACGAGCGTCGTTGGCGGAAGGTGCTCGGCGACCATGCCGTCGCCGGACCGTTCATCGGGCGACCCGAGGACTGGCGTCGGATCTCGGAGCTCTGGATCGATCCCGACCTGGGCGACCCGGAGCTCTCGACCGAGCTGTCGCTCACGCTCACCGACTACATCTGCGCGATCCAGCCGCTGTTGGTCACCAACTGATCGAACGGGACGTCAGTCGACCGGTTCGATGCGACCGTCGTGGAGGAACCACGGCGTCGAGATCGACAGCAGCACCTGGACCGCGGGATCGAGGTGATGCAGCCGCTCGGCGATCCGCTGGGCCGCGCTCGCGAGGACGTCGGGTTCGATCCACTCGCCGACCTGCGCGGTGAACCGGGGACCTTCGCCGCTGACCAGCACGCCCGGACGGTGGCCATTGCGGGTGAGCTCGTCGCTCACGATCTCGTCGATCTCGCTCGGCGTCACGATGACCTCCCCTGTCGGGACGGGCGCTCACGCGTCGTCGGCACCACGATGCCAGGCGGACGACGTGCGCGGTGGACCGCTGATGGGATCGACACCGGACCGGTCCGCCGGGCGGGCCCGCCCGGACGGGGCGGCCCTCTCCCGAGCACGCAGGATGCGGGCGATCCGGAGGCGGTTGCTGCGCTGGATGCAGATGAACGGTGCGTGCGCGACCAGGCCGAAGGTCACCATCGCGAGACCGAGGGGGAGCGGGCACCAGATCAGGAAGAGCGGTCCCGCAGCGGCGTTGGCCCAGTGCACGAGCTCGGCCCGGCGGGTCTCGCCGGCGAACCGGGCGAGGTCGTGGTCGGCAGTACCGCCGAGGTGCCGCTTGGACGTGCCGCCGGCGAAGATCGCCCCACCCTCCGGCAGCCGGTCCTTCCACCGGTTGATCCGCAGCGTCCGCTGGTAGAGCCGTCCGTCGCGCTCGACGCGCCGCGGCCGGGTGAGCCAGGTGTCGTGGTCGACCCGCCGCTGCGGCAGGCGGTTGCCGACGTAGCCGGTGGCGACGCCGATCGTCGCCCACACCGCACACGAGACGAGCACGGCAGTGGTGTTGTCCAGGGGGAGATCCATGGGGCCGGGTCGGTGGGCGGGCCGGGACCTCGGTGTCCCGACCCGCACCTCCGCACTCACCTGGTGGTGGGGATGGTGGTGACCAGCGCCTGGAGGCTGCCGTCAGCGGCGGAGCCCACGACGTACACGTTGGTCAGCACGTTGCGCTTCAGCCGCACGTCGTCGAGCGACAGGACGACCTGGTCGGTGCCGGCGACGCGCACGTCCGCGGTGTAGGCGAGCCAGGTCGGGAACACGAAGCGGGCCTGCGCGCCGTTCGGCGCAGAGCTGACCGCCTGCAGCTTCAGCCACGGCAGCGCCCGGCTGAGCGGGAAGAGACCCAGATCCACGTCGACGGACGGAGCGGCGGCGGCGTGGTGGAGAGCGACTGCCCCGAAGCCGGGCCAGGGCCGGCTGGTGTCGTTCGCGAACACGTTGATGCCGGGAGTGCCGGCGGCGTCCACGTAGCTGGCCACGAGCGAGAAGCTGCCCTTCGCGGGCACCTGCACGGAGCGGTCGATCAGCGTGGTCGCGCCGTCGGGCGTCCGGATCTCGACGTCGTAGGTGCCGGCAGGCAGCGTCACCGGTCCGGCGGTTGCACCGAAGGTGAAGTCGTCGAGCAGGCGGTTGCCGTCGACGTACACGTCGACCGGCGTGCCGGGCCCGGTCGCCGAGTCGGGCAGGGGGAGCCCGTGCACGACGTACACCTGGGCGCCGGCGGAGGGCGCGGGAGCCTTCGACGCGGTCGCGCCGGCGGCGGTGGGCAGGACGAGCACGGCTGCAAGTGCGGCCATGAGTCCGATCAAGGTCTTGCGCATGGTTGCTCCTCTGGTCGTAGCGACCGCCGGTCGACGGTCGCTACGTCCTTCGTGCGCGCCGCCGGAACGGATGCACCGGATCGCGATCGACGGCGGTCCGGGGCCGGGTGCATCCGATCGCCCCACGAGAGCGAAGAACGAGGTGTGCTCGCCGGTGCCGTCGCCCCCTCACCCGACCGTCGCCCTCACCCGACGGACGTCGCACCGCGGGTGGCCGGTAGTGTCCGATCGATGAGGACCCGGACGTCCGACGACGACGTCGCGGAAGCGTTCGCCGCCGGCGAACCCGATGCGTTGCGCCGGGTCTACGACCACCACCAGCGGGCCGTGTTCAGCTACTGCCGCAAGTTCGTGTCGGACCAGGCGGCCGACGTGACCCAGGAGGTCTTCCTGGCCGCGTGGCGGTCGCGGCAGCGCTTCGACCCGGCCACGGGATCGCTCGGCGGCTGGATCATGGGCATCGCCAAGTTCAAGGTGACCGATCACCTGCGCCGCACGTACCGGAACGCCTCGGTCGCGTCGGGCGACCTCGTCGACCTGTCTGCCGACGGCGCCTCGGCCACCGCGGATCCGGCCCTCGAGCTGGTGGCCACGCGCATCCTGGTGGCGGAGGCGCTCGAGCGCTTGGAGGAGCCGGGCAGCACCTGGATCCGCCTGGCGTTCATCGACGGCATGTCGCACGCCGAGATCGCCGAGCGCACCGGCGCGCCCCTCGGCACCGTGAAGAGCTCGATCCGCCGGGGGCTGGAGCGGATCCGTCGAGAACTGGAGGCGTTCGATGGCCAGGCCTGACGTCGGCGGCGGACCGTCCGGGCCCGGACCCGACGACGGGTTCGGTCGGGAGGCGGATCTCCTGCGATCGCTGGGTGACGAGCCCGTCGAGCTGGTCGACGCGCCCGCGGGACTGTGGGATCGCATCGCCGCGGCGGTGGACGCGGACGAGGCAGAGGAAGAGGCAGGGGCGGAGGCGGCACCGGATCAGGACAGCGCCATGTCGGAACCGACCCCGAGCGGCCCCGACGGCCCGGTGCAGCTGACGGTGCACGACGGCGGGGGACCGGGCGCGTCCCGAACCGCCGCCGGTGCAGGCCACCGCGGTGGGCGGTGGCGTTCGGTCGTGCTCGGCGCGGCGGCGGTCGTCGCGGTCCTCGCGATCGGCGCCGGCGTGGTCGTCGCCACCCGCAACGACGGACCGACCGAGATCGCGGCGGCCGAGCTCACGCCGCTCGACGGCGTCCAGGTCGGTGACGCCGGCGGCCGGGTCGAGCTGATCGAGGAGGGCGACCAGGTCCGGTTGCGCGTCGACATGCACGACCTGCCGGCGCCCGCCCCCGGCACGTTCTACGAGCTGTGGCTGCTCGACCCCGAGACGGGCGAACCGGTGTCGATCGCGACGATGAAGGACGGCTCGAGCAGCGTCACGACCGCCGTCGACGTCCCGCGCGGGACCGACACCTCGCGGTTCGACGTGGTGGACGTGTCCGTGCAGGAGGAGTCCGCCGGGCCGGAGCACTCGGGCGACAGCGTCCTGCGCGGCACGCTGTCGACCTGACCCGGGTTCGCAGCGACTCGAACCCCGGACGCGGCGAAGGCCCCTGCGAGTGCAGGGGCCTTCGGTCCGCGTCTCGTGTTCCCGGTCGCGGTCGCCCGGTCAGACGACCTCGACGGTCGCCAACACCGGGTTGACCGGCAGGTAGCAGGTCGTCGTGCCGTCCGTGATGTTGCCCAACACGTCGGCCTTCGCGACGAACCGCATCGTCGGGTCGGCGTAGCTGCTGCCGGCCAGGGACACGCCGATCAGGCTCCCGGGCCCAGCGGTGGCGGTCAGGGTGAGCTCCACCGTGGGCAACACCACGGAGGTGCCGGGCGCGAACGGCCCCGGGGTCGAGAGCGTCACGACGCCGGTAGTGGCTGCGATCGTCGGGAGGCCCTCACCCAGGTTCGCGCCGCCGCTCCACGAGGCGCTCACGAGCTCGGTTCCCTCCGGGATCCTGAAGTTGACCTTGTAGTCGTACAGGCCGACGATCGGGAAGCCGTCACCCACCGTGGGCACGTCGATCGGATCCAAGGTCACGCTCACCGTGAACTCGTCGCCCGAGCCGACCGTCTCCGGGCCGAGGACGACCGCGCCGTTCTCCATCGGGTTGACCCGCTGGATGATCCCGGCGACGGCGCGACACGTCAGCGAGAGCGGTGTGTGCCCGCCGGGTGGCACGGAGGTCAGGGTGGTGGTCGTCTCGACCGGCGCATCTTCCGGCGGGGGCACACAGGCGCCCGCTGCGAGTGCGATCGCGGCGATCC
>JAEXGP010000107.1 GCA_023450775.1 Actinomycetes bacterium
GCCTACGAGGCCCGCTACGACGGCCCGGCGCTCGTCGGTGTGGAGCCGGTGTGGGCCGAGGCGCCCGAGGTGGTCGAGAAGCGCACGATCGCGGACCTGGCCGAGTGGCCGTACCCGCGGCAGCAGATCGTCCCGCTCACCGAGGTCGTCCACGACCGGCTCAACGTGGAGGTCTTCCGGGGCTGCACCCGGGGCTGCCGGTTCTGCCAGGCCGGGATGATCACCCGCCCGGTGCGCGAGCGGCCCGCCGAGCAGGTGCGCTCGATGGTCGCCGACGGCCTGCGTCGCACCGGCTACGACGAGGTCGCGCTCACCTCCCTGTCCACGGCCGACTTCTCCGGCATCGCGGACGTGGTCGGCGGCGTCATCGACGACGACGCCTGCGGCCGCGTCTCGGTGTCGCTCCCGTCGCTGCGGGTCGACGCCTTCGGCGTGGAGATCGCCTCGCAGCTGCAGAAGGGCCGGCGCACGGGACTGACGTTCGCCCCCGAGGCGGGCACGTGGCGCATGCGCCAGGTGATCAACAAGCTGATCCGCGAGCAGGACCTCTACGACGCCGTCGAGTCCGCCTACTCCCAGGGCTGGCGGCGGATGAAGCTCTACTTCCTCACCGGTCTTCCCACCGAGACCGACGAGGACACGCTCGGCATCGCCGAGATGGCCGCCAACTGCGTCGAGATCGGCAAGCGCTACCACAAGGGCCCGTCGGTCACGGTGTCGGTGGGCGGGTTCGTGCCCAAGCCCCACACGCCGTTCCAGTGGTTCGGCCAGAACACGGTCGTGGAGCTCCAGCGCAAGATCCACCTGCTGCGCGACACCGTCCGGCGCCACCACGGCGTGCAGATGAAGTGGCACGACCCCCGGGCGACGCTCGCCGAGGGGATCGCCAGCCGCGGCGACCGCCGCCTGGGCCCGGTCATCGAAGAGGTCTGGCGGCGGGGCGGCACCTTCCAGGAGTGGTCGGAGTGCTTCCGGCTGGACCTGTGGGAGGAGGCCATGGCGACGAACGGCCTCTCGATCGAGTGGTACACGTACCGCCACCGCACCGAGGACGAGGTCCTGCCGTGGGACCACCTGTCGGCGGGACTCCACAAGGACTTCCTCTGGCAGGACTGGCAGGACGCGCTCGCCGAGGTCGGCCTGCCCGACTGCCGCTGGACGCCCTGCTACGACTGCGGCGCCTGTACCGGGTACGGCATCGAGCACGTGGTGGCCTCGGCCACCCCGCCCGCCGGTGGGAGCCAGGGGACCGGTCAGGACCTGTCGGTCGGCGGCGCCGTGCCCGTGGCGCTGAGCCCCAGGCCGGCGGTGACCGCGTCGTGAAGGTCCGCGTCCGCTACGCCAAGGTCGGCAAGGTGCGCTTCCTGTCGCACCGCGACCTGGCCCGCATCCTGGAGCGGGCGGTGCGCCGCGCCGGTCTGCCCGTGGCGTACAGCCAGGGCTTCTCGCCCCGGGCCCGGCTCCACTTCGGACTCGCCCTGTCGACCGGCTACGAGTCCATGGCGGAGTACGTGGACATCGACCTGGACGACCCCGCCGACGGCACCGAGCCGATCCCTGCCACCCAGGTGGCCGACCTGCTCCAGCCGTGCCTGCCTCCGGGCGTGGTGATGACCGCATCGACGGAGCTGGCGCCGGGGACGCCGTCGCTCCAGGACGCCGTCACCTCGAGCACGTGGGAGTTCCTGCTCCCCGCCGACCGACTCGACGACGCGGCCACGGCCGCCGCCGAGATGCTGTCGGCGGAGGAGATCCCCATCGAACTGGTCCGCAAGGGCAAGCAGGTGCGCGAGGACCTGCGCCCGCTCCTCCTGTCACTGGACGTGGACCGACACCCAGACGGAGCCCTCCTCACCGTGGAGCTGGGCACCAAACCTCGCAGCGTCCGACCCGCCGAGCTGCTCACCGCCATGCGGTTGCCAGAGCACCCGCTCCGGGTCGTCAGGACGCACCAATGGATCCAGAGCGACGGCGAACGTCGCGAGCCGATCGAGCTCGCCGCGCCGTCCCCGCACGCATCGGTGCGTGCGTCATGAAGGGAACGTCCCATGTCGGACACCGAACCGAACGACGGCCGAGCGGCCGCCTCGAACACCACCCCCGGCACCTCGACCACCGGCGACCGCCCGGCGTCTGACGCCAAGCCCAAGATCGGCGACACCCGCCCCGCGCCCACGCCCGTGGCGCCCGCCGGCGGCGCCACGGCGACCGCACCCGGCCAGTCCGGTCAGTCCGGTCAGGCGGGTCAGCAGGGTCAGCCCGGCAGCGGCCAGTCCCGCAGCAGCCGGCGCCGGCGTCGCCGTCGCGGCGGTGGTGGCCAGGGCGGCCAGAACCAGGGCGGCCAGAACCAGGGCGGTCAGAACCAGGGCGGTCAGAACCAGGGCGGCCAGAGCCAGGGCCAGGGCCAGCGCAACAAGGGCGGCCAGGGTCGCGGCGGCAACGGTCGCAGCGGCCAGGGCGGCCAGGGCGGCGGCGATCGTCGTCGCAACCAGCCGACGCCCGTCGAGGCCGTGCTCGTCGACGACGCGCCGGTCGAGCTCGACGACGAGACCATGGAGCGGCGGCGCGGCCGGCAGCGCAAGGGCCGCGCCATCGGCCGCTACCAGATGAACGTCCAAGTGACCCCCGAGGCGACCCACATCGCCATCCTCGAGGGTCGCTCGCTGGTCGAGCACTACGTCAGCCGGCCGGCCGACGACGTCTTCCAGATCCACGGGAACATCTACGTGGGTCGTGTCGAGAACGTGCTGCCCGGCATGGAGGCGGCGTTCATCGACATCGCCACCCCCAAGAACGCGGTGCTCTACCGCAGCGACGTCCAGTACGACCCCGACGACGTGGAGTCCGGTGGGGGAGAGCAGCCCCGGATCGAGGACGTGCTGAAGCCCCGCCAGCTGATCCTGTGCCAGGTCACCAAGAACCCGATCGCGCACAAGGGCGCCCGCCTGACCCAGGAGGTCTCGCTGCCGGGCCGGTTCGTGGTGCTCGTGCCCAACTCGCGCACCTACGGCATCTCCAAGCGGCTGCCCGACGACGAGCGCAAGCGCCTGCGCCAGATCCTCGACCGCATCCGCCCCGCCGAGCACGGCCTGATCGTCCGCACGGCGGCCGAGAACGTGACCGCGGACGAGATCGAGCGCGACGTCGCCCGCCTGGTCAAGCAGTGGGAGCAGATCTCGGAGCTGGCCTCCAAGCAGCAGCGCCCCGGGCTGATCTACCGCGAGCCCGAGATGGCGGTGCGGATCATCCGCGAGGAGTTCAACGCCGAGTACCGAGGCGTGCTCATCGACGACAAGGCCCTCTACGAGGACATGCGCGACTACGTCGCCGCCGTGGCGCCGGCGCTCGTCGACCGGATCGAGTACTTCGACCCGGCGGCCGAGTCGCTGCCCATGTTCGAGCGGTACCACGTCTCCGAGCAGCTGGTGAAGGCGCTCGACCGCAAGGTCTGGCTCCCGTCGGGTGGCTCGCTGATCATCGAGCACACCGAGGCGCTGACGGTCATCGACGTCAACACCGGCCGCAACGTGGGCTCCTCGAGCCTCGAGGAGACGGTGTTCCGCAACAACCTGGAGGCGGCCGAGGAGATCGCCCGGCAGCTGCGGCTCCGGGACATCGGCGGCATCATCGTCATCGACTTCGTGGACATGGAGATCAAGGAGAACCGCGACAAGGTCGTGAAGGCCTTCCGCGACGCCCTGTCCCGGGACAAGACCCGGACGCAGGTCTTCAACATCTCCGAGCTCGGCCTGGTCGAGATGACCCGCAAGCGGATCGGGGAGGGCCTCCTGGAGTCCGTCGCGCACCGCTGCGACCACTGCGACGGCCGCGGCCTGATCCTGCCCGACGAGCTCGTCGGCTGAGCCGATCGTCCGCCCCGCGCCGGTCGGTGGCAACGTCGGTGACCCATGTCGGGACCCGTCGACTTCCTGCCGGGCGCACGTTGCCCTAAGATGGCGAGCCGTATGTATGCAGTCGTGAAGACCGGTGGGAAGCAGTACCGCGTCGAGGAAGGTCAGCGTCTGACCGTCGAGCGCCTCGGTGACCCCGGTGATGATGTCCAGCTCCAGCCCGTGATGGTGGTCGACGGCGAGACCGTCCTGGCCACCCCCGACCAGCTGTCCGGCGCCTCGGTGTCCGCTCGCGTGGTCGGCGGCGCCAAGGGCCCCAAGATCAACGCGTTCACCTACAAGAACAAGGCGAACGAGCGGAAGCGCTGGGGTCACCGCCAGAGCTACGACACGATCGAGATCACCGGCATCTCCGCCGGCTGACGCGCACGAGCAAGAGGACGAGGCTCCCATGTCGAAGACCAAGGGCGGCGGCTCCACCCGGAACGGCCGTGACTCCAACGCACAGCGCCTGGGCGTGAAGGTGTACGACGGTGGCGTGGTCACCGCCGGCTCGATCATCGTCCGCCAGCGCGGCACCAAGATCCACCCCGGCGAGAACGTGGGCATCGGCGGCGACGACACGCTGTTCGCCCTCGCCGACGGCACCGTGAAGTTCGGTACCCGTCGCAACCGCAAGCTCGTCAACGTGGTGCCGCTCGCCGACTGAGCGACCGGTCCCCGGATCGATCTCCGACGACCCGCCCTCGGGCGGGTCGTTGCGCGTCCGGGCACCGCAGTCGTGGCACGGGGGTAGGTTCGCCGGCGTGGAGCAGCGGATCAGCCTCATCACCCTCGGCGTGTCCGATCTGGCGACCGCCAGGGCCTTCTACGAGGCGCTCGGCTGGCGCGGGCAGCAGGCGCAGGACACCGTGTTCTTCCAGGCCGGCGGCTCGGCGCTCGTCCTGTGGGGTCGTGTGGACCTTGCGGCCGACTCCGGCGTCGAGGACGGGGGGAGCGACGGGTTCGGTGGCGTGGCGCTCGCCCACAACGTCCGGTCGCGGGACGAGGTGGACCAGATCGTCGAGGCGGCACGGTCCGCCGGCGCCGCCGTCACCAGGGAGCCGGCCGAGACGTTCTACGGCGGCTACGCCGCGTGCTTCAGCGACCTCGACGGCCACGTGTGGGAGATCGCCCACAACCCCGGGTTCCCGTTGGACGAGGACGGCAACCTGACCGTCCCCGATCTGGGCTGAGCGGACCGGCTCAGCCGATCCCGACCGGCAGGTCGGCGGTGCGCCAGCCGAGCAGCGTGCGGGCCTGGTTGAACGCGAAGCGGTCGGTCATGCCGCCCACGTAGGTGACGGCCTGGCGGAACGCCTCGGGGCTCCCGGGGTCGACGCCGTGGAGCAGCTCGGCGGGGCGGGGGAGCGAGTTGGGGCGATCCGCGTGGTGCTCGACCAGGGCGCGCAGCACCCGGATGACCGACCGGGACTGCTCCACCGACGCCGGGCGCATGTAGATGTGCTCGTAGTTGAACCGGCGGAACTCGCTCAGCGCCTCGGCCATCCGCTCGGTCATGCACACCTCGCCGGTGGCGACGACGCCGTCGATCACGCCCTGGATGAACGCGCCCAGCTGCTGGCTCCGACGGGTGCCGCACCGCTCCGCCACCACGGGCGGCAGCAGGTCGGCGGTGGTGATGCCCACGTGCACCGCGTCCTCGAAGTCGTGGCACACGTACGCGATGCGGTCCGCCCAGGAGACGACCTCGCCCTCGGGGGTGAGAGGCGCAGGACGCGACCACGAGTGGTTGCGGATGCCGTCGAGCGTCTCGGTGCAGAGGTTCAGCGGTTCGAGCACCACGTCGGCGCCCCAGACGGCGTGGTCGTAGCCGCCCTCCACGTAGGGCGAGAACGCGTCCTCGGACGCGTGGCCGCCCGGACCGTGGCCGCAGTCGTGGCCCAGGGCGATCGCCTCGGTCAGCGCCACGTTGAGGCCGATCGCCCGGCTGATCGCCACCGACACCTGCGCCACCTCGAGCGCGTGGGTCATGCGGGTGCGCTGGTGGTCGTCGGGGAACACGAACACCTGCGTCTTGCCGGCCAGCCGGCGGAACGCCGTGCCGTGGAGGATGCGGTCCCGGTCCCGCTCGAAGCACGTCCGCCACGGGTCGGGCTCCTCGTCGCGCTCCCGATGCCCCGCGCCGACGGCCCGCGTGGCGCCGGGCGCCATGGCGGCGTCCTCCCTGGCCTCCCGCCGCTCCCGCTCCGCAGGGGCCACCCGGCCTACGGCGGCGCCGCCTCCGGCGTGCGCACGGCGCACCGCCGAGGCGCGCTCGTCCATGCGGTGCCCCGACATGGTCGACGCCCACTCCTCGGCACGCGACGTGCCGAGCGGCGGTCCGTGACGGGTTGCGGGTCGCTCGGAGGGCATCACGCCGAGACTAGGAGCCCCGTCGGACAGCCCGGTGACGCCCCGGGACGGCGTTGGCGGACGAGACGGTCGCCAGACGACCGATACCGCCGCCAGAGGAAGCAGCTCAGGGCCAGGGGACCTGCGCGTACTCCTCGCGGAGCTTGTACTTGAGCACCTTGCGCAGGGTCTCGTTGCGGGGGAGCGCGTCCACGATGACGAGCTGCTCCGGGAACTTCTGCTTCATGAGCTGGGCCTCGGTGAGCGTGGCCACCATCTCCTCGAACGTGAGGTCGTCCGCCGGGTCGGCCCCGGGCACCCGCTCGACGACGGCGCAGACCCGCTCGCCGCGCTCGCGGTCGGGGAGACCGATCACGGCGATGTCACCCACCTTGGGGTGCGCGTAGAGCAGGTCCTCGATCTCCTTGGCCGAGATGTTCTCGCCCTTGCGGATGATCACGTCCTTCAGACGGCCGGTCAGCACGACGTGGCCGTCGGCCCGGACGTGGCCGAGGTCGCCGGTGCGGAACCAGCCGTCCTCGTCGAACGCCTCGGCCGTCGCGGCGTCGTCGGTGTAGCCCTTGAAGACCATCGGGCCCTTGAGCCGCACCTCGCCGTCCTCGCCCGGTCCGGCGACCGTGCCGTCCTCGGTCACGATGCGCAGCTCGAGGCCCTCGACGGCCTTGCCCACCGTGTTGGCCAGCTGTTCGTCGGTGTCGTGCGGCGAGCCCTCGCAGATCATCGGGCACTCGGTCATGCCGTAGCCGTGGCAGATCTTCACGCCGAACTCCCGCTTGACCTCCTCGAAGATCTCGGGCGGCATGGGCGCCCCGCCGCCCGACATCTTGCGCAGCGTCGGGATGATCGGGGTGTCGGGGTCCTTGCGCTGCTCGGTCAGGTACATCTGGTAGAAGGCCGTGCCGCCCCCGACCATGGTCACGCCGTTGGCGGCGAGCACCGGCACCGCCTTGTCGGGGACGAACGCCTCGAAGAGCACGGCGGGGAACCCGGCCAGCAGCATGGTGCCGAAGTAGTCCGGCCCGGCGATGTGGCTGAACGGGAACGCGATCGAGCCGACGTCCTCGGGGCTCATGTCCAGGGCCACGGCCAGTCCGTTGGCGCCGGTGATCAGCGTGCGGTCCGTGTGGCGCACGCCCTTGGGGTCCGACGTGGTGCCGGACGTGAAGTAGACCCACCGCACCTCATGGCCGTCGGTCGGCGCCGGGACGTCGGCCAGCACCGCCGGGTCGCCGTCGGGCAGGTCGGCGAACACGTCGACCACCACCGGCTTGTCCGCCAGGTCCGCGGTCAGCTCGTCGACCATGGCGGCGAAGTCGAACCCGCCCCACTCGCCGGGCACGAGCACGAACTCGGCCTGCGTGGCGCGGATGGCGTAGCCGACCTCCTTGTGGCGGTAGAAGTGCAGCACGGGGTTCTGCACCGCCCCGAGCCGGGCCAGGGCGAAGCTGGCGATGATCGTCTCGAAGCGGTTCGGCAGCTCCCACGTGACGCGGGTGCCGTGGCGGACGCCGAGGTCGTGGAAGCCGGCGGCGGCGCGCAGGGCGCGGTCCCGGAACTCGGCGCAGGTGATCGAGCGCCCGGACTCGTCGATGAGCAGCAGCGCGTCGGGCGTGGCCTCCGCCCGGCGCTCGACGAGCTCCCACAGCGTCTCGGTGTCGGCGAACGTCATGCCCATGGATCCCCCGGGTGGTCGTGCGGACGGCGGAGGTGACACTAGCCAGCGGCGCGGCCGCAGGTGAACGGGCGTTCGGCCCCGTCCGGTCCTGCCTCGTCGGCCGTGGTCCCGGCCGGCAACCCGCACGAGCCCCGACGGTGCGGCCCGTAGGCTGGGTCTCCGTGTCGAACTTCGTGGACGAGTGCTCCCTCAACGTGAAGGGAGGGGACGGCGGCGCCGGCTGCGTGTCGTTCCGGCGCGAGGCGCACACCCCGCTCGGCGGGCCCGACGGCGGCGACGGTGGCAAGGGCGGCGACGTCTGGCTGGTCGCCGACCACAACACCGCCTCGCTGCTCGCGTTCCGCGACCACCCGCACCGCAAGGCCCGCAGCGGCGTCCACGGCAAGGGCGCCAAGCGCCACGGCGCCAAGGGCGACGACCTCGTCGTCCCCGTCCCGGTGGGCACGCAGATCATGGACTGGGAGGGCCAGCCGCTCGCCGACCTGGTGAGCCACGGCGACCGCTGGCTCGCCGCGGCCGGCGGCCAGGGCGGCAAGGGCAACGCCCGGTTCCTGTCGAACAAGCGACGGGCGCCCGGCTTCGCCGAACAGGGCGAGGTGGGGGAGGAGCGCTGGATCCGTCTGGAGCTCAAGCTCATGGCGGACGTGGCGCTGGTGGGGTTCCCGAACGTGGGCAAGTCCACCCTCATCAGCCGGATCTCGGCCGCCCGGCCCAAGATCGCCGACTACCCGTTCACCACCCTCGAACCCAACCTGGGTGTCGTCCGCCTGGACGACGGCTTCGAGATGGTCGTCGCCGACATCCCCGGGCTCATCGAGGGCGCGGCGGAGGGCCGCGGGCTGGGCCACCGCTTCCTCCGCCACATCGAGCGGGCCTCGGTGCTGGTGCTGCTGCTCGACCTCTCGCCGTTCGCCGGCGCCACCTGGCAGGAGCAGGAGGTCACGCTGCTCGGCGAGCTCGGCGACTACCGACCGGACCTCCTGACACGACCCCGGTTGCGGGTCGGCTCGCGGGCGGACCTCGCCGAGCCCGGCGTGGTCGACGGCTTCGACGGCCTGGTGGTCTCGGCGGTCACGGGCGAGGGCATCCCACAGCTCATCGGCGCGCTGCGGCGCGAGGTGGAGACCGCCCGCGCCGAGCAGGCGCCGCCCGAGGGGTTCGTCACGCTGCGGCCCGCGGTCGAGGGAATCACGATCAGCCGTCGCGACGACGGCAGCTTCGTGGTCGAGGGCCGGGAGGCGATCCGTGCCGTCAACCTCAACGACCTGACCAACCCCGAGGCGCTGGACGTGGCCCGCGAGCGGCTCGCCAAGCTCGGGGTCGACCGCGCCCTGGGTCGCGCCGGTGCCCGCAACGGCGACGTCGTCCACATCGGGGGCGTGTCGTTCGACTACGAGTCCGACACCGACATGGCCGTGCAGCCCTTCGACGAGGCCCCCTCCGACGACGATCTCGACGACTTCGACCACGTCGATGGCGAGCCGGTCCGTCCCGACGAGGGGGTCGAGCCGTGAGGGTGGTGCTGAAGCTCGGGACCTCCAGCCTGACCGACCGCCACGGCGTGATCGACGCGGACGCGGTGGCCAAGACCGCGCACGAGGTCGCCACGGCCCGCGACGCCGGTCACGAGGTGGTGCTCGTGTCGTCGGGCGCCGTGGCGGCGGGGCTGCCGGCGCTGGGCATCGGCGCGGACGAGCGCCCCCGGGACGCCCGCACGCTGCAGGCCGTGTCGGCCGTCGGCCAGGCCCGCCTGATGCAGACCTGGGGCGAGCACCTGGGGACGCACGGCCTCGTGGGCGGACAGGTGCTCCTGGCTCCGCTCGACTTCATGGTGCGGGCCCAGTACCTCCACGCCCGCTCCACGCTGGAACGCCTACTGGAGCTCGGCGTGGTCCCGGTCGTCAACGAGAACGACGCGATCGCGGACGACGAGATCCGCTTCGGCGACAACGACCGGATCGCCGCGCTGGTGGCCCAGCTGCTGGGTGCCGAGTTGCTCGTGCTCCTGACCGACACGCCCGGACTGATGGACGCGGATCCCCGGGTGGCGGCCGAGGCGTCGCTGATCGAGGAGATCGTCGAGGTCGACCAGCAGCTCGAGGAGCTGGCCGGAGGAGCGGGCTCGGACCGCGGATCGGGCGGCATGGCGTCCAAGCTCGCTGCGGCCAAGATGGCGTCGTGGTCGGGTGTGCGGGCGGTGATCGCCGCCGCCGGCCGCCCGGGCGTGGTCGCCGACGCGATCGCCGGACGGGCCGGAGTGGGCACGATCGTCCTGCCCCGTGCCCGTCGCCTGTCCGCCCGCAAGCTCTGGATCGCGTTCGCGCTGCCCTCGCACGGCCGTGTGGCGATCGACGCGGGAGCCGCACGGGCGGTCGCGGGCGGCGGGCGGTCGCTGCTCGCCGCCGGCGTGGTCGGGGTCGAGGGCGCGTTCGACGCCGAGGACGCGGTCGAGGTGGTCGGACCCGACGGCGCGGTCGTCGCCAAGGGCCTGGTTCGGGTGGACACGCCGACGCTGCGGTCGATGGCCGGTCGTCGGTCCGCGGACATGGCCGACGGGTCCGGCGAGGTCATCCACGCGGACGACCTGGTGGTCCTGCCGGGCTGACCCCTCTGGCGCGGCCTGCTCTGTTCCCGGACCGGCACCCGAACAGGTGCGGTGGTGGGAACGAAACGGTCAGGCGCCGGGTGACGGCTCCTGCGCCGGGGCCGACTCGGTGGCGGCAGCGGCGTCGACCGCGGGCGCCTCGGCCTCGCCGATGCCGAGCTTGGAGCGGATCTCCGACAGGCGGGCCTGGGCCTCGACGTTGATCGAGGCCTGCTCCACCTCGAGCATCTTCGACTCGACCGACATGTCCTGCAGCTCCGCCATGCCCTTGGCCTTGGCGTAGCGGGTCTCGATCTTCTCCCTGACCTCGTCGAGCGTGGGCACGTCCTCGCCGACCTGCTCGGAGAGCGAGGCCATGGCCTTGTTCATCTGCTCCTGCATCTTGGCCTGGTCGAGCTGACCCAGGAGCTTCTGCTTCTCGGCCAGCTTCTGCTGCAGCACCCGGGAGTTCTGCTGCACGGCGTTCTTGGCCTGCTCGGCCGCCTGAGTGGCCTGCAGCGACATCGCCTTGAGGTTCTCGACCTCCTTCTCCTTGGCGATGAGCTGGTTGGCGAACGCCTCGGCCGCGGACGTGTACTCGGCCGCCTTGGCCGCGTCACCCCGCTTGGCGGCCTCGTCGGCCATGAGCACGGCCTGCTGCGCGTTGCGGTTGAGCTTCTCGAGCTCCGCCAGCGTGGCATCCAGACGCATCTCGTTCTGCTTCTGGTTGGCGATCACGTTGGCCGCCTGCTCCTTGAGCCGGCGGTGCTGCTCCTGCGCCTCGGTGATGGCCTGCTCGAGCTGCACCTTGGGGTCGGCCTTCTCGTTGAAGACGCTGTTGACCTTGGCGCCCATGTAGGCCCACCAACGCTTGATCGCTTTCCACATGGTCACAGACTACGTCTGCACGGGCTTCGCCCGTCGGTGGGCGTCGACGCTCCTGCGGAGCGGCTCCCGTGGGTTCCGACCGAGGTGCATGGCGCTGCGGGACCCGTCCGGTCACCCGGCCATGGACCGGCCACGGCGGCGAGCGCCCTGGCGCAGCCGGTCGATCGCCGGTTCGAAGCCCTTGGGCTTCAGCATGAACGTCACGGGCACGAACACGGCCACCGCCACGCCGACCAGGACCACGAGCTGCACGAGGGGTCCCACCTGGTCGCCGAGCACCACCTGCGTGGCGACCAGGGCGAACAGCACCGCCACCCCCACGCCCACCGAGCGCAGCAGCGGCCACGCGGCTCGAACGGTCAGCAGATGCGGCACCCGTCGGTTGAGCACGTACAACGTCAGTGCAGCGATCACCCAGTAGGACACCGAGTAGGCCACCGCCAGGCCCTCGGACCCCCACAGCTGGGTGAACGGGATGATCAGCGCCACGTTGATCACGTTCTGCAGCACGTTGAGGAAGAACGGTGTCCGGGTGTCGCGGCGGGCGAAGAACGCCCGCACGCAGTAGAGGTACAGCGAGAACGCCGGCAGCCCGATCGCGAACCCCAGCAGCATCTGCGTGGTGCGGGTCGTGTCCTCGGCGGTGAAGCTGCCCCGCTGCAGGAAGATCCGGATCAGCGGCTCGCCGATGAACAGCAGACCCACCGCCGCGGGCAGCAGGAACGTCAGCAGGAGGCTGGTCCCCTCGCGGAACCGGGCGATGTAGGCCCGGTCGTCGCGGTCGACGGCCGCCTCGGCGAGCTCGGGGAGGATCGCGGTCATCAGCGACACCGCGATCAGGCCGTGCGGCAGCTGGAAGAAGATGAACGCGTACTGGTAGGCGGACACCGTGCCGGCGTCCTGGCCGCGGGCCAGGGTGAGGATCAGCAGCAGCGAGATCTGGTTGGCGGCCGCGAAGCCGACCGTCCACCCCGACAGCCGCAGCACCGAGCGCACCGCCGGGTGCCGGGGCTGGAACCGCCACCGGAGCGTGATGCCCGCCCGCCGGATGAACGGCACGAGCGCGATCGCCATCACCGCCACGCCGGCCGTCGTGCCCAGACCGAGCACGTAGACCTGCCCCATCTCGGCGCCCGACCGGGCGAACCACTGCGCGGCGATCACGGCGGCGGCCGCGGTGACCAGGTTGGTGAGCACCGGCGTGAAGGCCGGTGGCGCGAAGCGTCGTCGGGCGTGCAGGAGCGCGGTCACCAGCGTGGTGACGCCGTAGAAGAGGATCTGGGGGATCAGCAGCTCCAGGAAGTCGTCGCCGAGCTCCAGCTGCTGGGCCCGTTCGGCGCCCTCCAGCGGCAGGGCGAACAGGCGGTTGACCCACGGGGCCAGCAGCACGCCGAGCAGCGTCATGGCCACGATCGCCGAGAACGCCACCGTCGTCACGACCGAGGCCGTGTCGTCGTCGGCGTCGTCGAGCGTGCGGACGAACAGCGGAACGAGCGTGGACGACAGCACGCCACCCAGCACGAGCTCGTAGAGGATGTTCGGCGTGGTGTTCGCGAGGTTGTAGACGTCCGCGATCGTGGTGAGGCCGAGCGCGTACGTCAGTGCCCCGACGCGGACGAGGCCGGTGACGCGGCTGAGCGTGGTGCCGACGGCCGGCCAGGCGCTGGCTGCGAGCAGGCTGCGGCCCCGCCGGTCGTCGACCACGGGTGCCGCAGCCGTCGCCTCAGCATCGGTGCCGCTGCGATCGACGCGATGGCGTTCGACGATGACGTCGTCGCCCACCTCCATCTCCTCGGCGGCGACGTCCCGGCCGAGGTCCTCGTCGTCCCAGCGATCCGTGCCGCTCATGCCGGTCCCGCCGCGTCGGTCTCCTCGACGGCGAGGCGCAACGACTCCATCTCGGAGACGATCGCGTCCACCTCGCTGCCGATGCCGCCGACCGCACCCGCGTCCGCCTGGGTCACGGCCAGCTCGACGGTTCGCGTCACCGTCTCGTCCAGGCGGGCGTCCAGCAGCCGCAGCCGGTCGTAGGTGTCGAAGATCGTGCGGTCCAGGCGCTCGGCCGAGTCGAGCTGGGCGGAGATGGCCTGGATGGTGGCGTCGGACCGCTCCGTGCGCGGTCCCGCCTCGGCCGCGTCGAGCTCGGCCCGGACCGCGTCCACGTCGATCTGCTGCCGGCCCTCCGACAGCGTGTTGCCGGCCCGGGCGATCCGCCCGGCGTCGTCCACCGCCGCGTCCAGCCGGGTGCCCACCTCGACGAGCCGGTCCCGCAGCGGTCCGGCCTGCACCGACGAGATCGCCCGGTCGTAGCGCCGCCGGGCGTCGAGCACGCCCTGCATGAGCCCTCGCCACGGCTCCTGGAGGTTCCGCACGTCGGCGGACGGCCGTTCCGGCGCCCTGGGCACCGCGGCCAGCACCCGCGCCGCGTACGCGCCGAGCCCGAGCACTGCGCCGACTGGCCCGAAGGCGAGGATCCCGACCGCTGCGCCGGCGCCGGTGGCGAGGATCGCCGACGGCGAGGTCGTCGCCCGCGCGACCCTCGGCGTGAAGAAGCGGTCGCGGAAGGACATGGCCCGTACAGACTTGCAGGTCGCCGCCGACCAGCGGCGCAACCCCACCGGCCTGATCGACCGAGGATGAGATCTGTCAGTCGACGACCTTGATCGCGCCGAACATGCCCTTGGTCTTGGAGCCGTGCAGCGAGCAGTAGTAGCCGAACTCGCCCGTCTCCTCGAAGGTCCGGGAGGCTTCCATGCCGGGATCCAGCTGATCGACCGGGATCTCCACGAAATCGCCCTCGTCGTCGGGCAGCACGTTGTGGCGGTTCCGCCCGGTGTTCTCCCAGGTGACCTTCGTGCCCTTCTTCACCTCGATGAACTGGGGCACGTAGATGTTGTCCCGGGCGTCGATCGTGACCGACTTCCCGGATGCCTTCTCCCACGTCTCGCCTGCGGGCAGGTCATACGTGGAGGAGCTACCGCCGCCGCTGCACGCCGCGAGGCCGATGCCGACCGCTGCGACGAGCACGACCCTGAACCCCCTGGGCAACCGCTGCATCACCCGAAGGACTGTATGGTCGGGCCCGCACCCTGTCCCAATCGGATCGGGTCCGGGGCACGTATCGAACAGGGGGCCGGAGTGGACGACAGGTCGATGGGACGCGGACGGATCGTGCTCGCGGCGGTGCTCGCCGCAGCGGCACTGCTGGCGGGCGCGTGCGCGTCCGACGACGGCGACGAGAAGTCGACGGACGCGACGGTCGCGGGCGCCACCGACGGCGTCATCCGAGTGCCGCAGGACGCCAAGACCATCCAGGCGGCCGTGAACTCGGCGAAGGAGGGCGACCTGATCCTCGTCGACGAGGGCGTGTACCACGAGGCGGTCGACGTGGAGACCGCCGACATCACCATCCGCGGCGTCGACCGCAACAAGGTGATCCTGGACGGCGAGTTCGAGCTCGAGAACGGCATCCGGGTGCTCGACACCGACGGCGTGGTGGTCGAGAACATGACGGCCCGCAACTACGTCTCGAACGGCTTCTACTGGACCGGCTCGGACCGCTACCGCGGCTCGTACCTCACCGCCTACCGCAACGGCGACTACGGCGTCTACGCGTTCGACGCCTACCACGGCCAGTTCGACCACAGCTACGCCT
>JAEXGP010000111.1 GCA_023450775.1 Actinomycetes bacterium
GGTGGTTCCCCGCGTCAGCACCGAGGGCTGGGAGCTCGACGTGACCGGCCGCGTGGACCGCCCGCTGAAGCTGACCTACGCCGAGTTGCTCGACCGCCCGATGGTGGAGGCCGACATCACGATCAGCTGCGTGTCGAACGAGGTCGGTGGCGACCTCATCGGCACGGCGCGGTGGCTCGGCTGCCGGCTGGACGACCTGCTCGACGAGGCCGGCATCGACCCGAGCGCGGACCAGATCGTCGGGCGCTCGGTCGACGGGTTCACCGCCGGGTTCCCCACCGCGCTGCTCGACGGACGTCCGGCGCTGGTCGCCGTCGGCATGAACGGCGAGGCGCTGCCGATCGACCACGGCTACCCCGCCCGGCTGATCGTGCCCGGCGTGTACGGCTACGTGTCCGCGACCAAGTGGCTGAGCGAGATCGAGCTCACGACATTCGCCGACTTCCAGGGCTACTGGATCCCTCGCGGCTGGTCCCGGCTCGGTCCGATCAAGACGCAGTCGCGGATCGACACCCCCCGCCACGGCACCGACGTGACCGTCGGCGCCCCGATCGCCGTCGCCGGGGTCGCCTGGGCCATGGACCGGCACATCTCCCGGGTCGAGGTGCGCATCGACGGGCCCACCGACGCCGGCGGGACCCCCG
This sequence comes from Actinomycetes bacterium, assembly GCA_023450775.1. Classification (GTDB taxonomy): domain Bacteria; phylum Actinomycetota; class Acidimicrobiia; order Acidimicrobiales; family Microtrichaceae; genus Dermatobacter. Next base: position 645 of record JAEXGP010000111.1, read on the forward strand.
ACGAGGGGGAGTGGCGGGACGCCACGCTCGCCGAGGAGCTCAACGACACGACGTGGCGGCAGTGGCACTTGTCCTGGACCCCACCCGCGACCGGCAAGTACTGGATCACCGTGCGGGCGACCGACGGCGACGGCGTGACCCAGCCGGAGCAGGAGAGCGACGTCGCTCCCGACGGCGCCACGGGCTGGCACCGCATCCGGGTCATCGTCGGCTGATCAGGACGCTGCGCCGGCCTCGACGCTCGGCCACCCGCGGAACGCCCGGTCGAGCTCGTCGGCGATCTGCGCGGCCGCGCGACGGAACGCTCGTCGCCCCGCCCCCATCGGATCGGCGATGTCGAGGTCTCCGCGCATCATCGCCGTCCGGGTCACACCCGTTCGCTCCGCAGCCCAGCGCCGCACGGCCTCGGGTGTCGTCGCGGTGGGCGGCGTCTCCGTCCCGGCCGCAGCGAGCTCACGCAACGTGAAGGCTCGGTCGACGGCCGTCGGCCAGTCGGCGCCCAGGTCGAGCACGTGCTCGCCGGTCATGGCGACGATGAGGTCGGCCCCGTCCACGATGCCGGCAGTGAGCTGTCGGGAGCTGTGGTGCTCCAGGTCGAGGCCACGTTCGCGGGCCACCGAGCGGCCGTCGTCGGCCGCCGGCCATCCGCCGACGAGGAAACCGGCCGACGAGACGTCGAGCGGGATCCCCCGTCGCCGGAAGAGGTCCTCGGCGATCACCTGCGCGAGCGGGGAACGGGCCTGGTTCGCGGTGCACACGAAGAGGACGGTGGCTCGGGTGACGGTCACGGTGCGACGACCCCACGGGCGCGGAGGAGCCGTCGATACGTGGAGAGGGTGGTCTCGATCACGCGTGCCTGGTCGAACTCGGCACGCGCCCGCTCGACCGCCGCCGTCGACATGGCCGCACGCCGGGCCGGGTCCGCCACGAGCCGCCCGATCGCGGACGCGAGCGCCTCCGGCGAGCGGACCGGGACGAGCACGCCCGTGCGGCCGTCGTCCACCACCTGGCGGCAGCCCCGGATGTCGGTCGCGACGATCGGGAGCCCGCACGCAGCCGCCTCCATGGCGGAGCGCGGAAATCCCTCTCGGTGCGAGGCCAGCACGTACACGTCCATGGCCTGATAGAGGTCGTCCACGTCGTCGCGCATGCCGAGGAACCGCACGCCGTCGGCCTCGGCTCGTCCGAGCAGCGCCTCGTCGATGCCGTCGGACTTGTCCGGCTCGTCAGGCCCCACGACCAGCAGCACCGCGTCGGTGCTGCTGCGGAGCGACGACCACGCTTCGAAGAGCTCCTGGTAGCCCTTCTCGAGCACGAGTCGTCCGACCGCACCCACGACCACGGTCGAGTCATCGAGACCGAGCTCGCCGCGAACGCGTCGCCGGGTCGATCCTGACTCGTCCGGCCGGAACCGGGCGAGGTCGATCCCGTTGCCGAGCAGCGTGAGCTTGGCGGCGGGCACCCGGAGCGTGCGGCGCAGGGTGTCCAGGTCTTCAGGGTTCTGGACCAGCTCTGCGTCGGAGCAGGTCGAGGCCAGCCGTTCCAGTCCGTACACGACTGCTCGCTTGGCGAGCCGGTCGTCGGGCAGCGCGTAGAGACCGTGCACCGTGTTGACCACGACGGGCACGCCCGCCGTCCGGGCTGCGACCCGGCCGTAGACACCCGGCTTCGGATTGTGGGTGTGGACGACGTCGGGCCGCAGCTCGCGGAACCGCCGGCGGAGCTCGGCGACCGCACGGACGTCCTCGCCGAGCGCCATGGACCGGGTGGCGTGCTCGAGCGGCACGTGGCGGACGCCGCGCCGCTCCACGTCCCGCACGAACGGACCGGGTGCGCTCATGCCGATCACCTCGTAGCCCGCGGCGGCGAACGCCTCGAGCTGCGGTCCGAGGAGCAGCTCCAGGCTGATGTCGGTGGTGGTGACGTGGATCAGTCGCGTCATGAGCTGGCGTGTCGATAGCGAACCCGGTTGGCCAGGCGCCGCACGTCATCCTCCACGTGCAACCCGCCGGCGACCTTGCGCCGGAACCACCTCGACCCGTCGGCAGGCTGGACGGGGGACCGGTGCAGGCGGTGCAGGTCGCTGCCCGCCGGATTGGCCCTGGTGCCGGCGAGCACGGCGGTCGAGAACCGCTCGCGCACTGCGGCCTCGGCAGCGGGCGAGCCGGCGACCGCCTTGGGGTAGGCGAAGTGGCTGGGATCCACTCCGATCCGGTCGCGCAGCAGATCGATCGACCGGTCGAGCTCGGCATCGACCTCGTGGGCCTGCAGACGGTCGAGCAGGAGGTGGCGATGGGTGTGCGACCCGATCGTGACCACGGGCGACGCCGCGAGCTCGCGGAGGCCCGCCCAGCTGAGAGGTCGCCCGCCTCCCGCGAAGTCGACCTGCCGGTCCACGAAGTCGGTCGCCACGTAGAACGTGGCCGGCGCCTTGTAGCGCTCCAGCGTGGGCAGCACGTGATCGACCCAGTCGGTGGTCCCGTCGTCGAACGTGATGACGACGGCCGGTCGGAGCGTCCCGCCGTCGCGCAGCTCGGCCTCGGCCTGGTCGAGTGAGATCACCCGCTGCGTGTGGACCAACCACCCGACCTGCTCCTCGAACGTCTGCGGATCGAGGTCCATCTGCCCCCCGGCGCCTGCGCCGACGCGGTGGTAGATGAGGATCGTGATGCCGGGCTCGGGCTGCGCGAGCAGGTCGGCCGCGGCCGCTGTCACCTTGATCCCGGAACGGGCGATCTGCGCGAACCGGGTCTTCACAGGTGCTCGACGTCGGGGCCGTCGAGCGACCGGCGGCAGTCGAGCACCGGGCGACCCGCGGTGGCGATCGCCTCACGGTCGAACTCGGAGTGGTCGACGAGGTACGCGATCACGTCGGCCCGTCCCAGGTCCTCCGGGCCGCCGTCCACGCGGGTCACGCCGTCCGGGAGCTGGGAGTCGTCCACGTGCGGATCCGCCACGTGCACCTCGGCGCCGAGTCCCTGCAGCTGCTCGATGATCGGTCGGGACGGCGTCTCGCGGGCGTCGCCGGTGTTGGCCTTGTAGGCCAGGCCGAACACGAGGATGGTCGAGCCCCGCACGGCCCGGCTGCGGTCGTTCAGCATGCTCTGGATGCGCCGCACGACGTAGTCCGGCATGTGCTTGTTGACGTCGTTGGCGAGGTCGACGAAGCGGAACGACTGGCCGAGCGAGCGCTCCACCTGCCACGACAGGTACGACGGGTCGATGGGCAGGCAGTGCCCGCCGACCCCCGGCCCCGGCGTGAAGCGCATGTAGCCGAACGGCTTCGTCGAGGCGGCGTCGATCGCCTCCCACACGTCGATGTCCAGGTCGTGGGCGAACATCGCCAGCTCGTTGACCAACGCGATGTTCACATGGCGGAACGTGTTCTCGAGCAACTTCGTGAGCTCCGCCTCACGCGTGCCCGACACGGCGATCGTCTTCTCCACCAGCCGGTCGAAGAACCCTTGCACTGCGGCCAGCGACGGGCCGTCGACCCCCGAGACCACCTTGGGCGTGTTCTCCAGACGCCAGACCGCGTTGCCGGGGTCGATCCGCTCGGGGCTGTAGCCCAGGTGGAAGTCGGCACCGGCCCGCAGACCGGATCCGGCTTCCAGGATCGGGGCGGCGAGCTCTTCGGTGGTTCCCGGGTACGTCGTGGACTCGAGGATCACCGTGCATCCGGGTGTGATGTACGGGGCGACGGTGGCGCTGGCCGCCTCGATGTACGAGAGATCCGGAGCCCCGTCGCCCATGGGCGTCGGAACGGAGATGACCGCGACGTCGAAGCCCGCGAGGTCGTCCGCGTCACCGGTCGCTCGGTAGCGGCCGACCGCGATCACCCCTGCCAGTCGGTGATCGGGGATGTCCTCCACGTGGGAGTCACCGGCGTTGAGCCGCTCGACCTTGCGGGGATCGACCTCGAAACCCAGGACGTCGAAACCGGCTTCGGCCGCGCGGACGGCGACGGGCAGTCCGACGTAGCCCTGGCCGACGACCACGAGTCGGTCGGTGATCCGTTGCATGACTTCCCCCGGTGTCGAACCTCCCCCGAAACCGTGGGCACGAGTGTGACCAAAGCAGCCGCCGACGGTCAACGGGTTCATTTCCCCCACTTTGACACGGTTTCACCCTTGATCTGAGGGTGGTTCAGTGTTTCACTGCCCCGGGTGGATCAGGCGATGAGCCTGGTTCAACGGGGCGACGACAGGGGCGAGCGTGGGGCACATGCTGGGGCAGACGGCCGTGACCGGCCGTCTGCAGCGTCATCGATTTCTGCTGCAGGCCGGGTTCGACGCGGCGATGTGGCCGCCGGCGCTCCTGCTCGCCGCGCTGCTCCGCTACGACTTCGACGTGAGCCGGACGCCGATCGTGGCGGTCCTGGTCTTCTCCGTCCTGGCCATGGCGGTCCAGGTCGTCGCCGGCCGCTGGATCGGGCTGTACGTGCACCGCTGGCGGTACGGGACGATGGAAGAGGTTGCTGCCGCGGTGCGGGCCGCCCTCCTCACCGCCGGCGTGCTGACCGTGGTCGACCTGGTGCCGGCACTCGGCCGTCCGGTGCCGCTCAGCACGACCGTGAGCGGCGGCCTGATCGCCCTGCTCGGCATGGCCACCGGGCGTTTCGCATGGCGGGTCCAGCTCGAGCGCTGGACCCGGTCCACCGAGCACGACCGCGAGCCGGTGATCGTCTTCGGCGCCGGCGAGGCCGGACTCAAGGTCATCACCGCCATGCGCGGCTCGGGCCCGTACGAGCCGGTGGCGGTCCTCGACGACAACGCCGACCTGCGGAACCTCGTCCTCAAGGGTGTGCGCGTCCGCGGCGACCGCACGGCGCTGCACGCCGTGGCGGAGCAGACGGGGGCCACCACGTTGGTGATCGCGATCCCGTCGGCCACGTCCGCGCTCGTCCGCGACGTCGTGGCGATCGCTGACGACATCGGGCTCACCACGCTGATCCTCCCTCCCGTCGCCGAGCTGTTCGGCGGGTCGGTCGGCGTCGGCGACATCCGACCGCTCACCGAGGCCGACGTGCTCGGCCGTCGCGAGCTCAACCTCGACATCGATGCCGCCGCCGGGTACCTCACCGGCAAGCGGGTGCTCGTGACCGGTGCCGGCGGGTCGATCGGATCGGAGCTCTGTCGCCAGATCGACCGCTTCGCCCCGGCGTCGCTGGTCATGCTCGACCGCGACGAGTCGGCCCTGCAGGCCGGCCAGCTGTCCCTCACCGGCCGGGGCCTCCTCGACGACCCGTCGCTGGTCGTCGCCTGCATCCGTGACCGCGAGCGCCTGGCGGAGGTGTTCGACGAGCACCGCCCCGAGGTCGTGTTCCACGCCGCGGCCCTGAAGCACCTGACGCTCCTGGAGCGGCATCCCGACGAGGGCCTCAAGACCAACGTGGTGGGCACCGCCAACCTCTTGGAGCTCGCGATCGAGCACGACGTCAGCCACTTCGTGAACATCTCGACCGACAAGGCGGCCGATCCGACGTCGGTCCTCGGCGTGACGAAGCGCCGCGCCGAGCAGCTCACGGCGGACGCGGCCACGAGAGGCGCCGGCACCTACATCAGCGTGCGCTTCGGCAACGTGCTCGGCAGCCGCGGATCCGTCCTGCCGCTGTTCCGGGAGCAGATCGCCCAGGGCGGTCCCGTCACGGTCACGCACCCCGAGGTCATGCGGTACTTCATGACGATCCCGGAGGCGTGCGAGCTGGTGGTGCAGGCCGGCGCGATCGGCACCGACGGCGACGTGATGGTGCTGGACATGGGCGACCAGGTCCGCATCCTCGACCTCGCGGAGCGGCTCATCGCCGAGTCGGGGAAGCGGATCGAGATCGTGTTCACTGGGCTCCGCCCCGGCGAGAAGCTCGCCGAGCAGCTCGTGTCGGCCGACGAGCAGCTGCTGCCATCCCGGCACCCGCTGATCTCGCGGGCCGCCGTACCGGCGATGTCCCTGTCGCTCGTCGAGCACCTGGGCGCCGATGC
>JAEXGP010000121.1 GCA_023450775.1 Actinomycetes bacterium
GACGCGCAGCGCGGCGCGGACCAGGCGGGCCTTCCGCGACGACAGGTCGCCGGCCGCTGGATCGGACAGCGCCGCGCCGAGCGCGGCGAGGTCCGGCGGCACACGGTTGTCGGGGTCGACCAGGCGCAGCAGCTCCACCTCGCTCCCCCAGTACAGGTCGGGGACGCCCGGTGCCATCAGCTGCACCAGCTTCTGCGCGAGCGAGATCGAGCTCGCCGCCGGGCGGAGCGTGTCGACCAGCTCGACGAGATCGTGGAGGAACCCGGTGTCGGCGAGCACCGCCGTGGCGTGGTCCAGCACCGCTGCCTCGACCTTCTCGTCGGGACGGAGCCAGCTCGAGTCCACCTTGCCCTCCCGGAGCACCTTGACCAGGTGCTCGTGCAGGCGCTCGACGGTCAGGGGATGCGCGGCGACGAGCGTCTGGTAGAGCCACATCCGCACCGCCGGGCGCGGGCCGTGCGCCCCGACGAGATGGTCGTGGCGGCGGTACCAGGAGCGGACCAGCTCGTCCCATCGCGCCGCGTGCCCGGTCAGCGCGGCGGCTCGCGCCCGCACGTCCTCGCTGCGCTTGGAGTCGTGCGTCGACAGGCCGGTCATCGTCGCCGGCCACCGGGACGCGAGCGCCGACATGCGCTCGTGGAAGACCGCCGACTCCAGACGGCCGGCCTCGGGCTGCGCCCCCACCTCGTTGCGGGCGACCAGGCGGACGTCGCGGTACCAGGCCGTGTCCTCCTTGCCCTTGGCCATGGTCGGACCGCTCAGCTGCTCGACCCGGGTGCGCAGGCGCTCCGCGAGCGGTTCGACCTCGTCTGGCCGGCCCGCCAGCGGCGCCCGGCACAGGACGGCGCCGAGCAGGTCGACGACCTCGGGGTCCAGGTCGGGCCGGCGTCCCCGCACCTCGGCGAGCATGCGGGCGAGCACGTCCAGGTCGGCGGCCGACGGCGGGCCCTCCGCCGAGTAGGTGCGGTACACGTCGAGCGCGGCGGCGGCCTCGCGCAGCACCTCGTGCAGCTCGTGGCGGGTGACGTCGCGCAGGCGGCGCTGCGTCTCGCACAGCTGCAGGAACACGTCGGTGACGCGGTTGAGGTCCGCCGCGAGCACGTCTCGCAGCACCTCCACCTTGCAGTCGTGCACCAGCTCGTCGATCGACGGCGCCGGCCCGACCAGGTCGTCGCGCACGCGGGACAGTCGGGCCAGGCCGTCGTCGTCCAGGAACAGCCGCGACACCAGCTCGCCGACGTCGTAGCCGGTGGTGCCGTCGACCGCCCACTCCGGCAACCGCTCCTCGCCCTCGAGGATCTTCTCGGCCACCATCCAGCGCCCGCGCGACAGCTCGGCGAGCCGGGAGAAGTAGTCGCCCGGACGGGCCAGCCCGTCGGGGTGGTCCACGCGGAGCCCGTCGACCAGGTCCTCCTCCACCCACGACCGCACGGCACGGTGGGTGAGGTCGAACACGTGGGGCCGGTCGACCCGGACGCCGATGAGCCCGTTGATGTCGAAGAAGCGCCGGTACCCGAGGTCGTGGCTGGCCGCCTTCCAGTGCGCCAGCCGGTAGTGCTGCTGGCCGAGCAGCTCGTCGAGCGCCTCGACGTCGTTCGACACCTCGTCGAGCGCCGCGCCGAGCGCGGCGGCCAGGTCGTCGGAGAGGTCCAACCGCTCGGCGAGCAGCTCGTCGAGCGCCTGCACCTCGGTGGCGCGGTCCGGTGGCTCGAGCTCGATCGTGCGGGCCAGGTCGCGTGCGATCAGCCGCAGCACGTCGTCGTCCAGGGCGGCCGCGGCGGTCGCCAGCACCGGCGCCGTCGACGACGGCTCGAGCGGCAGCTCCAGGTCGCCGTGGCGGACCACCAGCTCGTGCCCGGCGCGACCCAGCACCAGGCCGCCGGCCTCGAGCACGCGGCCGTAGTGGTCGGGCAGGACCGGGAGCAGCACCGAGCCGCGGATCCGTCGTTCGGGGTGGTCCCAGTCGATGTCGAACATGCCGGCCCAGCGGCTCGCCGGACCGTGGCGGAGCACGTCGCGCCACCACCGGTCGTTCACCGGGTCGAGCGCCATGTGGTTGGGGACGATGTCGACGACCAGGCCCATCCCCTTGGACCGGGCCGCCGACGCCAGGCGGCGGAGCGCGTCGTCGCCGCCGATCGCCGGATCGACCCGGGTGGGGTCGACCACGTCGTAGCCGTGCGTGCTGTCGGGCGTGGCCGTCAGCACCGGCGACAGGTAGAGGTGGCTCACGCCGAGCGATCGGGCGTGGTCCAACCAGCCCGCCTCGACCACGTCGTCCAGGGAGAGGCCGTTGCGGAGCTGGAGGCGGTAGGTGGCGGTGGGGACGACGCGGCCGTCGACCGCGGGTCGGGGCGGGTTCACGGTCAGCTCCCGTCGCGGTCGATGCGCAGGACCACCACGGACCGAGGCGCCACCACGACCCGTTGGGAGCGGACCGCCCGCTGCTGGACGGACGCGGCGCGGGTGTCGATGACCCGCACGAACGTCGCCCCCTCCTCCTGCGGCAGCGTCCAGCGGATCGTGCCGTGGTGCGCGTTGAACAGCACCAGGAACGAGTCGTCGACGATCCGCTCGCCACGTGGACCGGGATCGTCGATCGCGCCGCCGTCCAGCCGGACCCCGACGGCCCGGGAGAACCCCGCGGTCCAGTCCTCGTCGGTCATCTCGGTGCCGTCCGGACGGAACCAGACCAGGTCGCGGGTGGGGCCGTCGCCGCCGCGGATGTCGCGCCCGGTGAACCAACGGCGCCGGTGGAACACCGGATGCAGCCGGCGGAAGGCGATCGCCTCCCGGGTGAAGGCGAGCAGGTCGGCGTTGGCGGTCATCAGGTCCCAGTCGAGCCACGTCAGCTCGCTGTCCTGGCAGTACGCGTTGTTGTTGCCCTGCTGGGTGTGGCCCAGCTCGTCGCCGGCGAGCACCATGGGCACGCCCTGCGAGAGGAGCAGCGTGAGCAGCAGGTTGCGCTGCTGGCGGGCCCGGAGCTCCAGGACCGCCTCGTCGTCGGTCGGGCCCTCCACGCCGCAGTTCCACGATCGGTTGTGCGACTCGCCGTCCCGGTTGTCCTCGCCGTTGGCCTCGTTGTGCTTGTGGTCGTAGCTGACCAGGTCGGCCAGCGTGAACCCGTCGTGCGCGGTCACGAAGTTGATGCTCGAGGCGGGGCTGGAATCGCCCGCGTACAGGTCGGAGCTGCCGGTCAGGCGGCCGGCGAACTCGGCGAGCGTGGAGGGCTCGCCACGCCAGTAGTCGCGGACGCTGTCGCGGTAGCGACCGTTCCACTCCGACCACAGCGGCGGGAAGTTCCCCACCTGGTAGCCGCCGTCGCCCACGTCCCACGGCTCGGCGATCAGCTTCACGCACCCGATGACCGGGTCCTGCTGGATGAGGTCGAAGAAGGGCCCGAGCCGGTCGACCTCGTGCAGGCCACGGGCCAGCGCCGAGGCCAGGTCGAAGCGGAACCCGTCGACGTGCATCTCCTCCACCCAGTACCGCAGGCTGTCCATCACGAGCTGCAGCGTGTGCGGGTGGCGCATGTTCAGGGTGTTGCCGGTGCCCGTGTAGTCCATGTAGTACCGGGCCTCGTCGGTGAGCCGGTAGTAGGCGCCGTTGTCGATGCCACGGAACGACAGGGTGGGGCCCAGGTGGTTGCCCTCGGCGGTGTGGTTGTAGACGACGTCGAGGATCACCTCGATGCCGGCGGCGTGCAGCGTGCGCACCATGTGCTTGAACTCGCCGACCGGGTCGGGACCGGCCGCGTACTCGTGGTGCGGTGCGAAGAACCCGATCGAGTTGTAGCCCCAGTAGTTGCGCAGGCCCCGCTCCACCAGGTGCGCGTCGTGCAGGAACTCGTGCACCGGCTGCAGCTCCACGGCCGTGACGCCGAGGCCGACCAGGTAGTCGACGACCGCCGGGTGGGCGAGACCGGCGTACGTGCCGCGCTCGTGGGCCGGCACCGCCGGGTGGCGGGCGGTGAAGCCCTTCACGTGCAGCTCGTAGATCACGGTCTCGTGGAGCGGCCGGTCGGGCCGGTGGTCGTTGCCCCAGTCGAAGTGCGGGCTGGCCACCACCGACCGGGGCACGAAGGGTGCGCTGTCGGACTGCTCCGGCTCGTCGGGCGAGTCGAACTGGTAGGCGAAGCAGGCCTGGGACCAGTCGGTCGTGCCCTCGATGACCCTTGCGTACGGGTCGAGCAGGAGCTTGGCCGGGTTGTGCCAGAGGCCGGCGGCCGGCGACCACGGGCCGTGGACGCGGTAGCCGTAGGCGGTGCCCGGACCGACCTCGGGCAGGTAGGTGTGCCAGCAGTGGGCGTCGACCTCGGTGAGCTCGCGCCGGTGCTCCTTGCCGTCCTCGTCGAAGGTGCACAGCTCGACCGCCTCGGCGGTCGAGCTGAACAGCGAGAAGTTGGTGCCGAACCCGTCGGGGGTGGCGCCCAGCGGCAGGGCGCGCCCCGGCCACGCCGTCCTGGCTGTCCCGTCCTGCATCTCGCCGTCCACCCGACCTCCGTCTCACCGGTGCGTGAGGCCGTCCGTACCCCGGCCCGGTTCCGTCAGACGACGACGGAGGTCACCCGAACGAGTGAACCCGGTGCCGGACACTTCACGGGGGCGACGGGTAGGGGCGGACCATGGCGACGCGACGTCAGGGCGCCCGGCGACGGGAGTGGGAGGCGGTGGAGCGCGCGGCGGCGGGCTGCACCCGCTGCGAGCTCTACCAGCGCGCCACCCAGACGGTGTTCGGCGACGGGCCGGTGCCGGCGCGGCTCATGCTCGTGGGTGAGCAGCCGGGCGACGTGGAGGATCGGGAAGGCGAGCCGTTCGTCGGTCCGGCCGGCGGCCTGCTCCGCGGCGCGCTCGCGGATGCCGGCATGGAGCCCGCGGACGTGTACCTGACGAACGCCGTCAAGCACTTCCGGTGGGAGGCCCGGGGCAAGCGCCGCATCCACAAGGGCCCGGGTGTGGAGCACGTGCGGGCGTGCCACGCGTGGTTGGAGGAGGAGCTCGAGCTCGTGGACCCGGCGGTCGTGGTCCTGGCCGGGGCGACCGCGGTCAGGGCGCTCGCACCCGACCGTCGGGTCATGAGGGACCGCGGCCGGCCGTTCGAGCTGGGCGAGCGCACGGCGGTGATCACCGTGCACCCCTCCGCGGTGCTGCGCTCTCGCGAGCGCGACCGGGCCCGCGCCGAGCTGGTCGCGGATCTCCGGGTGGCGGCCGACGCGCTCGCCGAGCTCCCCTGAGCGCCGTCGTGCTCGGCCTCCGATCGCCGGCGGCATCGCGGTGCGCCGATTTCGTCGTGGTCGGACGACCAGAACGGGTAGGGGCGGGGCATGTCAGAACGTGAGCGCTCCCTGGATCCCGCCAACCCGACCGACACGCCGCTCGGCGACGTCGTCGACGACCTGAGCGGCGAGGGCTTCGGCGGGCAGTTCCGCAGCGAGGAGGGCGCGCGCATCCGGTGCCTGACCTGCCAGCAGACCTTCGACGCGTCCTCGATCGAGGCGGACGAGGTCACGAGGCTCGAGGGCGTGTCCGATCCCGCCGACATGACGATGGTCGTCCCCGTCACCTGCCCGAACTGCGACACCTCCGGCACGCTCGTGCTCGGCTACGGCCCCGACGCCTCCGCCGAGGAATCCGACGTGGTGCGCTCGCTGTCGCGCCGGCCCACCGAGGCGGGCCCGGAGGCCGAGGTCCCCGGGGCGACGCCGGGCGTGGACGACGTGCCGCCCACGGCCACCGGCTGATCGGACGCGTTCGCCTCGTCACGTGCTGAGCGCCGGCGCGGCGGGTAGGGCACGGCCCATGCCCAGCACTCCCCGACGCACCGCATCCACCGCCAAGAGCACCGCCAAGCGCACCGCCAAGCGCACCGCCAGGAAGGCGACGACCTCGACGAGCAAGAAGGCAGGACCGAAGAAGGCCGCGGCGAAGAAGGCCCCTGCCAAGAAGGCGCCCGCCAAGCAGCAGCCGGCCGGGCGCACCGTATCGACGCCGAGGGTCGCCGAACAGGGCCGGTCCAGCGCGAAGCGCCAGACCGCCAAGAAGCGGGCGGCCAAGAAGGCGGCACCTCGCAAGGCCGCAGCCGTGGAGGGCGCGGCGAGGGCCCGGGTCGAGGGCCGCACGGTCCAGCCGCCCGAGGACTCGCCGGCGGCCGCCCACTTCCGCCCGTCGTGGGCGCAGGTCGGTGACCGACTGACCACGGCGCAGGGACTGCGCGTCGACGACACGGACAACAGCTTGACCGTGTCGGAGCGTGGGCCCTCGCTGCTCGAGGACCACCACCTCCGGGAGAAGATCACCCACTTCGACCACGAGCGCATCCCCGAGCGAGTGGTCCACGCCCGAGGCGCCGGCGCCCACGGGACGTTCGAGTGCACCGAAGGGCTCGACGACGTGTGCGCCGCTGCGTTCCTGCAGAAGGGCGCGACCACGTCGACCTTCACGCGGTTCTCGACGGTGATCGGGTCCCGCGGTTCGGCCGACACCGTCCGCGACGTCCGCGGCTTCGCCACGAAGTTCTACACGGAGCAGGGCAACTTCGATCTCGTCGGCAACAACATCCCGGTCTTCTTCATCCAGGACGGCATCAAGTTCCCCGACCTCATCCACGCGGCCAAGCCGGAGCCGGACCTGGAGATCCCGCAGGCCCAGACGGCGCACGACACCTTCTGGGACTTCGTGTCGCTCCAGCCCGAGTCCACCCACATGCTGATGTGGGCCATGTCGGACCGGGCGATCCCGCGGTCGTACGCGACCATGGAGGGCTTCGGCGTCCACACGTTCCGGCTCGTGGCGGCGGACGGGACGACGACCCTCTGCAAGTGGCACTGGAAGCCGGTGGCCGGCGTGCACGGGCTGGTCTGGGAGGAGGCGCAGAAGATCGCCGGCGTCGATCCCGACTTCCATCGCCGCGACCTCTACGACCGCCTGAACTCCGGCAACCTCCCGCGTTGGGAGCTCGGCGTCCAGCTCATGCCCGACACCGAGGACCAGATGTTCGAGGGCATCGACCTGCTCGACTCGACCAAGATCGTGCCCGAGGAGCTGTGCCCGGTGCGCACCGTCGGGACGCTGACGCTGCACACGCCGCCGAGCAACTTCTTCGCCGAGACCGAGCAGATCGCGTTCCACCCGGGTCACCTGGTGCCCGGCATCGACCTGGTCGACGACCCGCTGCTGCACGCCCGGCTGTTCTCCTACCTGGACACCCAGCTGACGCGCCTCGGCGGACCGAACTTCACCCAGATCCCGATCAACCGGCCGCTGGCACCGGTCAACGACGACCACCGCGACGGCTTCATGCAGCAGGCCGTCCACGAGGGCGTCGCTCCGTACGTGCCGAACAGCCTGGGGGGCGGTTGCCCGTTCGCGTCGCCCGAGACCGCCTACGTCCACCGGCCCCGCCCGGTCGACGGCGTGAAGCGGCGGCTCCGCCCGCAGAGCTTCGACGACCACTACACGCAGGCGACCATGTTCTTCGCGTCGCTCACGGAGGCCGAGCAGGAGCACCTGGTCAACGCCTTCCGCTTCGAGCTGGGCAAGTGCACGAACGTCGAGGTCGTCGCCCGCATGGTCGCCAACCTGGCCAACGTCGACGCCGAGCTGTGCGCCCAGGTCGCCGCCCATCTCGGCCTGCCCGTGCCGACCGGCGACGCCGGCGCTCCCGAGCTCGTGTCGCCCGCGCTCTCGATGGCCCCGACCGCGCCCGGCCCGGTCGACGGCCGCAAGGTGGCCGTCCTGGTCGGCGACGACACCGACCCCGCCTCGCTCGCGCCCCTCCAGGAGGCTGCGGACGCCGTGGGAGTCGAGGTCGTGGCCGTCGGTCCGCGCTTCGGCGACCTCGCCGGCGGCGCGACCGCCGATCGCACGCTGCACACCACGGCATCGGTCGAGTACGACGGCGTGGTCGTCGCGACCGCGGCGCACGAAGGCATCGCGTTCTTCACCCAGGAGGCCTACCGGCACCACAAGGCCATCGGCGTGGCCGGTACCGGCGACCTGGCGGCCTGCAGCATCGACGTGACCGCTCCGGGCGTGACCGGCGGCGACCCGGCCGACTTCCTCGAGGCGCTGGCGCTCCATCGCTTCTGGGACCGCCCGACGCTCTTCTCCACCGGCTGAGGAGGCTGACCTCGTGGCGACCAACGGCATCCCTCCGGGCTGGACCGATCTGGCCCTCGTCCTGGTCCAGCTCGAACCGGGCGCGGTCACCATGGACTGCGTGGTCGCCGGGGTCCGGACGTTGACGGCCGAGGAAGGCGACGAGCCGGTGCGGGGGCATCCGCTGGCGCTGCGGATCAACGCCCCCGAGCGCTCGAGCGCACGACAGGAGCTGGAGACGTGGCTGCAGGCCGATCCGTCGGTCGCCCTCCTCACCGACGCCGAGGGATCGGTTCTGCTGCTCACGCTCGACGAGCGGATGATCGCCCTGGAGCTCGAGCGCGGCGCGTGACGGTCAGGACGGCAACGCGACCACCTCTGAACTCGGGTCGCACCGCACCCGATATGGGCGCGAGGTGTCCCGAGTCCAGCACGCGTCGGGGCACTTCTGAACTCGGGTCGCACCGCACCCGATATGGGCGCGAGGTGTCCCGAGTCCAGCACGCCTCAGCCCGATCCCTTCGCAGCGACGTGGTGGGCGGCGCTCGGCACGATGCGGTCCCTGGTTCTGCGCCCCGCTCCCCGGGGTAGCGCGCGGGACGGACGACACGCGACCGACGGAGGAACGATGACGACCGCACGAGAGATCATGAACACCGAACCCAAGTGGCTCACGAGCGACCTGACCGTGGCGGACGCCGCCCAGCGGATGGCGAGCGACGACCTGGGTTCGTTCCCCGTGTGCGACGGGAACGGTCACCTGGAGGGCATGGTCACCGACCGGGACATCGTCGTGAAGGTGATCGCCGAGGGACGGGATCCGTCCAGCACCACGCTTCGCGAGCTGGCCGACCAGCCCGAGGTGGTCACGATCGACGCCGATGACAGCATCGAGGAGGCGATCCGCACGATGAAGGACCACGGCGTCCGGCGCCTCCCGGTGATCGACGGCGACGACCTGGTGGGCACGGTGAGCCAGGCCGACATCGCGCGCAACTTCCCCGAAGGGCGCGTCGGCGACCTGGTGGGTGACATCTCCGAGCAGGCCTCCAACAACTGAGCCTCGGTCCGGAGGATCGGTCGCGCGATGACCAGCTGGTGGGAGAGCCACAGACCGCAGGCCCCGGAGCGCCACGACCTGCCGCCCCATGCGGAGGTCGTGGTGGTCGGGGCCGGGGTGGCAGGCCTCGCCGTGGCGACCGAGCTGGTCGAGCGCGGCCGCGACGTCCAGGTGCTGGAGGCCCGGCGACCCGCCGTCGGCACCACCGGCTCGAGCACGGCCAAGGCCACGGCGTTGCACGGCGCCGGCCTCACCACGGTCGCCCGCCACCACGGCGCGGAGGGCGTGCGCCGCTACGTCGCCGCGAACCTCCGCGGACTGGAGCACCTCCGCCGCACGGTCGAGCGCCTGCAGCTGGACTGCGGGTGGTCGACCACGTACGCCACGACCTTCACCACCGACCCGGACCGGGTCGACGAGCTGCGCGAGGAGCACCGGCTCGGCAGCGATGCCGGCCTGGCGCTGCAGTGGCTCGACCGGCTGGACGAGCTGCCCGTCCCAGTCGCCGGCGCGGTGCGTCTTGACGAGCAGGCCGCCATCGATCCCGTCGCGCTCTGCGCCGGGCTCACTCGCCACCTGGCCGAGGCGGGCCACGCGGTGACGACCGGCTGCCGGGTGTTCGACGTGAGCCGGGCGGACGACGGCTCGTGGGAGGTCCGCACCTCCATGGGCACGGTCACGGCCGGGGCGGTCGTCATCGCCACGCTGCTCCCCGTGGTCGACCCCACCTTCGAGTTCGCCGAGGCGTCGCCGATGATGTCGCACGCCCTGGCGGCGACGCTGCGGACCGAGGTCCCGCCCGGGTTGCACCTCGGCATCGACGACCCGGTGCGGTCCATCCGACCGCTCGGGCCGGGCTCGCGCATCGGCATCTTCGGCGGCAGCGGCCACCGGGTCGGCGAGGGCGACCCTGCGGCAGCCCGCGACGACCTGAGGTCGTGGGTGCAGGACCACTTCGACGTGGCGCGTATCGAGGCGGAGTGGGACGCCCACGACATCGTCCCCGCCGACGGCGTGCCCTCGATCGGTCGCACCGACGACGGGGAACGTCCCGAGCTCGGCCGCTTCGTGGCGACCGGGTTCAAGAAGTGGGGCTTCACCCACGCCGGCGCGGCCGCGCTGCTGATCGCCGACGAGCTCGACGGCCGGAGCACCGAGTGGGCGCCGCCGTTCGACCCTCGTCGTCACCTGCCGAGCGCGGGCGCGGCCGCCGAGGTCGCCCGAGGCAACCTGTCGGTGGCGCGGCACCTGGTCGGCGACAAGATCAGGACGCTGCGACCCCCGCCCGTGGACCAGCTCCAGCCGGGAGAAGGCGCCATCGCGGAGGTGGACGGGACGAAGGTGGCGGCCGCCCGGCGCGACGACGGGACGCTGGTCGTGCGGTCCGCCACGTGCACGCACCTGGGTTGCCAGGTCGCCTGGAACGGCGCGTCGTCCACGTGGGACTGCCCGTGCCACGGGTCGCGCTTCGACATCGACGGCTCGGTGCTGGCGGGGCCGGCGACACGGCCGCTCGGCGAGCTCGGCGACGACGGACCTGGCGACGGCGAGCCTCCGGACTGAGGGCCGGGAGCGAGCCCGGTCAGCCGGCGGGCGGCGGCTCGTCCGAGTCCGGGGCCAATCGACCCTCCGCCGGTGCCTCCTCGTAGGGCGCCACACGGTCGACGTCGCCGGGGATCTCGTCCTCGTCGCCCCGGGTGCCGGCGCCGGGTGGGAGACCGCGCCGCCGGACATCGTCGGGGCGCGGCCCTCCGAGCCGCCCCTCCTCGCGCTCGTCCGGTCGGTCGCGCTGCGTGCGGGGGTCGTCGTCGGCCATGGCCGCCCCCGTACCCGGACGGGACCGGTCCATGACCGCTCCGTCTATGACCTGCCCAGCGGCTCGACCGGCTGGCGACGTCGAGCGACGAGGCGCCGCCGGACGTCGACGAGGTCCTGATGCCCGCCGGTCGCGGACACCGACGCACCGATGGCGGGCTCCGATCGGCACACGTAACCGATGCCGCGCACGGTGTGGATGATCCTTGGCCCGAACCGCTCGAGCTTCTGCCGAAGGGTGCTGACGGTCACCTCGATCACGTTCGGGTTGTAGTCCGTCGACGACCAGACCGCCTGGAGCAGCACCTCTCGCCCTTGGACCTGTCCCTGGTGGCCGACGAGGTGGGCGAGTAGGTCGAACTCCTTGCGGGTCAGCGAGAGGTCGTATCCGGCACGCGTCGCGGAGCGCGCGCCTTCGTCCACCATCGTGTCGCCGGCCCACATGACCCGACCCGTCCGCACGGCCGTGGACACGAGGAGGTCCAGCCGCCGGACCAGCTCCAGTGGGTGGTACGGGTCGACCACGTACCGGAGACCCATCTCCGCCACACCGAGCCGATCCGCTGTCAGCTCGACCGGGAGCACCGCGAGCGACGTCCTGGGCTCGAGCGGCG